>NZ_CEZPJD010000501.1:0-5871 GCF_983059655.1 Okeania sp. | reverse complement strand
CATCTTCACAAGCAAAACCTTGTAGGGACGTTTAATGAAACATCCCTATTGTGGTTTACTTAAATGAAAACCGCTGTAAAGTTCGGTTGTTAATTTAAAAACTTTCCTATATTTAGAGAGTCTTGTTAGTGTTAACGCAGTTCCTCCGGAGGAGGCTAGCTGACAGCTAATAACTGTTTGCACAGCATTCCGCAGGAAATGCTTACGAAGAAAGAAGGAAAAATACTTACATTATCTGAGTTTTAAACTTTTTATCTTTTCTGGCCTTTCCTTTAGGTGCAGATAAAAAGTTTTCCTTCTTCCCTGATTAACTTTTACAAAAAAAGATTAAAATTTATTACTTTTGAGAGAAAATATAAACATTTTACTGATAACTGATAATTGAAATGACCTATCTTCCTCTTAATAGTAAATGCTAGATTTTCTCAATCATATATCTTAAAGATAAGCGTTCAAAAAATTATAAATAAAACATATCAATTGACCGGATTTAAACAGAGGAAGCAGTAAAATTTAGTATATGGCAATCCTAAATCATTTGTGATAGTTTTATTGCTTCGGTGTTTCTCCCATAAATCTTCCCTGTTCTCAATTCTCTATTCCCTAAAATCTACAATATCTCACAACTCAAATAAGATTGCTATAGTTGATTTGATATTGAGAATAAAAACCCTATTTTCAAAATTATATTGACAAGGTAGATAGTATATGTAAAAATCTTTTAAACTTCTAAAATAGAAGGGATCGATAAATTATTGACTAGATAGGCTTTTTTAATACATTATGCGTATCTACTTAACTCACACTTTTGAATTAAGTAAGAGAATAAAAAAATTGAGTAGTTATACTTCAATTTAACTAAAAAAAAATTATGTAAGTATTAATTACTATCGAGTTATAGTTTATTATCCTGGAAATTTATCCCATAATTAACCCATAATTTTTATAGTGATTTTAATCACATTAAAACCAGATAAGGGGTCACATACTCTATGGGAAAAATAGAAGATGATAATATAAGGTAGAAGAAGTTAGAAATAAAGAATAACTTCTCTTTCCATAAAAACAATTCACTCTAATTTATTTACTGAAAAGCTATGTACAGCCCCCTAATTAAAAAAGTTATAGCTAAAGCTTGTAATGTTAGTATAGATGAATGTGTAGAAGTTCAGAGATTAAAACTAGAAGTTCAAAGATTAACCCAGGAAAATCAAGAACTAAAAGAACAATCACAACAATATCAAAAAGAAAATCAAGAACTGCAAAATAAACTAAACCAACTGAGAATGCAGTTAGCAACTCTCTCAGAAAACTCTCCTCTTCTAAACACCTCTTTATCTGCCAATTTAATACCATCAAAAGAATCAACCAAAACAAAAGTTATTTTAGTTGATTCACCAACTCCAGAACTAGAAGAAGACCGAGGTAAAGCTGTAGAGTTGCTAAATCAATTACCAAACGGTATGTGGCACGTTAAAGTTGAATCAGGAGTTCAAGTTATTCTTAAACCAGAAGCTCTCAAAGTTTTAGCATAGTTTTCTTTGAAGAGGGAAGAAAGCAGAAAGGAAAATTGCTTATAGATAGTCAACTACAGTCCACTTGGTATATATAAACCACAAACAATTTTCAGTAAAGTTTACATGGTGGGGAATTAAACCAGCTCAAGAAAAGATAATATTCTGAAATAGTTAAAAATTTCTAAGATACTTTTATCTAGAGGTCATTTTAGTTATTAGTTATTAGTAACTTTAGTTGAAGCAAGAGGCTTGACATGAAAAAATATTATCTTTATTTATTGGTAAGTTGAAATAAAGGCATAAATTCAACCTGCCAAAATAATTATTTCGTAAGTATTTTATATGGAATGCTGCGCAAACAGCTGACAGCTATCAGCTATGAGTTATTAACTCATTATTTTGGCAGGAATAATTAGTCTCTAAGAAGAATTAAAAGCTATTAATGAAATTGATCGTTGCTTAATTTTTTCAAAAGCTGAATGCTAATAGCTGAATGCTTACCATATTTCTAATATAACTATCCTTTACTCCTACTCTAAATATCTTGATAAGTAGATAACTAAACTTGATATGACTTATTTAATTTCCTGAAAATTAGGTAATATTCTTAGATAGAGATAAAAAATTTAGTAGAAAATAGGTAAAGAGAAAAAAATACTTTACCTCATTAATATGAAAATCCGTATAAGACAAAAAAATAAGTTGTTATAGCAGTGTCAGGAAAGGGCGCGGACAAATAAAAACTAAAAACTCAGACAATTCAATTATCTTCCTTCTGCTATGGTAATTTCACTTTAAATTGAGACAAATATTTCTTGCTATGAGGCAGTTTCAGACGAAAAAACGTATCACTTTTAAGTCAAACTACTATATGTTATTATAGTTTTTCTACTTGATTATAGATATATAACTTCTCCTTTTAAAGCAAAATATTTGGTCTTTTACCTAAATGAAAAAGCGAAAATTTTACCGACATAATTTAACAGAAAAAATGCTCGACTCAATAAGCCGAACATTTCTTACTTTTGCTGAATAAAAATAACTAGAACTAATTTTTTTGCGACAAAGAAAAATTTGCTTGACTAGCCACTGAATTAGTTTCAACAGTCTGAACTAAAACCGAGTTCAACATAGGAGTTTTAACAATAGTATCGTTAGCTAAAGTAAACAAAGGATTAGATAAAATTCCGGCTAAAGATGTTGCTAAAACAGACAAAATCAACCCTACTTGTAAAGGACGCATACCCGAAATATCCCAACGAATAGGAGGATAATTTTTGATAACATCAGACATTTCCTGCGGTTCTTTTACTACCATCATTTTCACCACACGGATATAGTAGTAAATAGAAGCAACACTGGTAATTAATCCCAACAAAACTAACCAATATAATCCAGCTTGCCAACCAGCCCAGAACAAATAAATCTTCCCAAAGAAACCTGCTAATGGAGGAATACCACCTAAAGAAAGCAAACAAAGACTTAACCCTAAAGTTAATAGTGGGTCTTTTTGATATAACCCTGCATATTCACTAATTTGGTCTGTACCTGTACGGAGAGAAAATAGAATCACACAGGTAAAACCACCCAAATTCATAAACAAGTAAATTAGCAGATAAAATATCATACTAGCGTAACCAGCTTCAGTATTGGCTAAAAGACCAATCATAATAAAACCCGCTTGTCCAATAGATGAATAAGCAAGTAGACGTTTCATGCTAGTTTGGGCCAGAGCAACCACATTACCCAATACCATGCTCAATACAGCAAGGGCAGTAAATACAAAATGCCACTGTTCCGAAACTAAAGGGAAAGCAGTAACCAAAAGACGAATAGCTAGAGCAAAACCAGCCGCTTTAGAACCCACTGATAGAAAGGCCACAACTGGAGTAGGAGAACCTTCATAAACGTCCGGAGTCCATTGGTGAAAAGGGACCGCAGAAATTTTGAAAGAAATACCAGCGATCGCGAATACTAAGGCAATAACTAGAGCTAGTGAAATACCAGCACTCGATCCATCAGCAAGACTAGAGGCGATCGCTGTTAACCGAGTTTCTCCACCAGACAAGCCATAGAGAAGGGAAATGCCATAGAGAAAAACTGCCGAACTTGCAGCGCCAATGAGTAAATATTTTAATGCTGCTTCATTGGAGCGGGGGTCACGTTTTGTATAACCAGTTAATAGATAAGAGGAGATACTTAGGGTTTCCAGAGAAACAAAAATCATCACCAACTCATCTGCTCCAGAAAGGAACATTGCCCCCAAAGTAGCGGTGAGCAGAATACATATAAATTCTCCTAGTGGAGTCCCTGTTTGTTCTATGTATGCCACCGACATCAATATAGTGGTAATTGCACACAGAGCAATGATACCTCTAAATACTACACTGAGGGCATCAGCATTAAAGCCTCCCAAAAAACCGATGGTATTTGCACTGTCCCATTGAGTATATAAGGCCACAATAGCGATCGATAGACCTACTATGGCTGCGTAGGGAGTCCACTTAGCAGAAGTACGTCCTACTATGAGGTCTCCAACGAGAACTACAAGTAGGGTAATTATCACTATTGCTTCTGGAAGGATAGTCCCTGCGTTAAGCTGGGCCGCAATGTTAGAGAAATCTATCATGTTAGATAATTTGAAATTTTTTGTGTAACTAACTAAGAATTTTGGCTAATTAATAATCCTTTACAGTACAGGATTGTAGCGTGTATCCAGAGATTTTTTGGTTTTTTATTAGGTGAAGAAGAAAAAACCAAATTTTTCTAAATTATTGAAGTAAGGAAGAAGCAATAAGGAAGAAAAAAACAGATGGGGACTCAAAACCCAATTAATTCTAAACACCGTGTAGAAAGCGGGGTATTAAACCAAAAATAAAAAGATAAAATTTAACTTCCAAGGCTTAACTAAGTAGGATGGTGCAAAAAAATAGAAGTATCTAACGAAAAGTCAACTTGCCCAAAACTCTCTTCCCTTCTGCTTTCTGTCTCTACATAACGATAATTTTCAACACCGACCTACTTAATATTTATTATGACACTGCAAAGTTTACTTAATAAAATTTAATGAATTAGTAAGAGACTCTTGTTAAGGGATCAAAGAAAAATGATATTTAAGGTCCTCTGTTAACTATATAGCTTATTGCTGAAGATTTACACATTCATTAATAATCAATACTTTCAGCCATTTTATTAAAAAAATTTACTCAGAATATTTTTGAATGACTCTAAAAGAAATAGCTTACTAAAACAGACTTTTCTTGGTGTCTACTAGCTAATAATAACTGACAGTTTTAAGTAACTGGGCTGGTTGATTTTTTCTAGCTGTGCTAAATTTAAAGATGTAAGGCATATAACAAAAGAGGAAAAAAAAATGTCCATGATGAACAAAAATTCACCAAAAAGCCTAGTTAAATTAAATGAAGTTCATAAAGCCAATATAGAAAAGAGATTAGCTCATCGCCTGGAAGCAGCTAGAGCTAAAGGAAACAAAAATTTAGTTAAAGCTCTGGAATCTGAAAGACAACTACTGGATTAAATTAAGTTCCTTTGAAGTTTAATCCATAGCATTTATAGCAGGAAACAGGGAACAGCTGGAAAAACATTTCCTAGTCTAAGATTCATCACCGATAATTGTCCTGACCAATTTTTTCTTAGCTATAGTTAATAGTAGTTTTTTCTAATGTTGATTAGTTACTTGAAAGCCCGGTATCTTGAAGATGCCGGGCTTGATAATTTGAGTAACTTTCAATTGAGACCTATTGAAAAAGAGATAGGGAGACAGAGAGTATTTTTCAACCTTTTTCCTTTATGCCTTCCCTATATTTCCTGACTCAGTGCTCTTGACTGCTAGTAAAAAAACGCGGGTCGTGGACAAATATCCCAAATGGGTTCTATAAAACCTACCACTTACCACTTTCTTCAAGAAATTTCTCGAACTATTGGCTGCCCATCCTGAAGTTCTCCCACCAATATTACATCTGCAACCCCTACAAATAAACCATTTTCCAAGACACCAGGAATATTATTTAAACTTTTTTCTAATTCAGCAGGGTCATCGATAGAATTAAACTTAACATCAATTACCAGATTACCCTCGTCCGTAACTACAGGTCCAGCTTTCTTCACGCCCATCCGAAGTTCTGGTTGACCACCAAGTTTTTCAATTGCCCGAATTACAGGAGTCATTGCCATCGGTATAACTTCTACCGGAAGCAAAAAAGTAGAACCCAACTTATCTACTAATTTAGAACTATCTACTACTACAATAAACTGTTGTGCCAGACAGTCCACAATTTTGTTAAACTAAGCCAATTTGTTACCAAATCGACTCGTCTTCAGAACCGTGCGTGAG
>NZ_CEZPJD010000500.1:0-5883 GCF_983059655.1 Okeania sp. | reverse complement strand
AGATGAAACAGTCCACTACTGGACTACACGATTTAATATTTATTTTACTGCTTTCTCACTTACTGAAATTTTACGATGAATGTCAAATTTTCACCTATTCAACAATTTCTAATTACATGGTTATTGTTATTAGTAGCAGGATGGTTAACAATCGAAGCAATTAGTTATGTAGGTGAAATAGTTAGTATTCTAATTACAGCAGGATTAGTAGCATTTTTATTAAACTATCCAGTAGCTAAACTACAAAAAGTTTTGCCCCGAAGTTTGGCAGCAGGTTTAGTATATTTAACGGCTGCTTTAGTAATATTAATTATCATCCTAACTATTGTTCCACCAGTTCTTAACCAAGCTCGACAATTGTGGTTGAAATTTCCAGACTTATTAGAATCGGCAAAATGGCAATTAACAGAATTTCAAGCCTGGAGTGAAAATAATAATTTACCCTTCGATGTCGGTATTTGGCAACAACAATTACTTGCAAAAACTCAAGAACAAATACAAGCGATCGCTGCTACAAGTTTTGGTTTAGTATTAGGTACAGTTAACTGGTTTTTCGACTTAATCTTAATCTTAGTAATTTCCTTTTATATGCTCTTAGATGGAGAAAGAGTTTGGGATAATCTAACAAGTATTATTGTTCCAAAAGTACGAGATGTATTTACAAAATCCCTAGAAGTTAATCTGCAAAGTTTTGTCTCTGGACAGTTGTTATTAGGTTTATTTATGGCAACTACCTTATCTTTTGCTTTTTGGCTTCTTGGTGTTCCCTATTTTCTACTATTTGCAGTATTTATAGGAGTAATGGAATTAATTCCATTTATTGGCGCAACTTTGGGCATTGGCACTGTAGGCAGTATAGTAGCAATTATTAATTGGTGGTTAGCTTTAAAAGTATTAATCGTGGCGATCGCTCTCCAACAAATTAAAGATAATATAGTTGCCCCGAGAATTATGGGTAATTTAACCGGACTTAGCCCAGTAATTATTTTTGCAGCATTACTATTAGGTGGTAAAATAGGAGGACTTTTGGGAGTAATATTAGCAATTCCACTCACTGGAGTTTTAAAAAGTATTGTAGAAGTGGTATTAAATCCAAAATTACCACCCCAAACAGGCTCTTTTTTTTATAATCCTATGGATGAAGAAAATGAATTATCAGAAATAGAAATAAAACAATTAAATCAAAAAAATTCTTCTTAAATTTTTCCTTTTTATCTCCTGGCTTCTGTCTAATATCAAATCTTATTAATTAGCCATAATAAATTAGTTATCTTTAGTTATTTTTAGAGGATATCTGAAAAGTTTTTTGATACTGAATTTTGCCCCCCGAGCAAGCCAACTTTGGGGGGAACAAGAGTCAATATGCTTCTAAAAGTCCCCCAATTTTGGGGGATTTAAGGGGCTTGGATGTAGTTGCCAAGGCAAGTTCGCCAAGGATTCAATTTTGCCCCCCGAGCAAGCCAACTTTGGGGGGAACAAGAGTCAACTTGCTTCTAAAAGTCCCACAATTTTGGGGGATTTAGGGAGCTTGGATGTAGTTGCCAAGGCAAGTTCGCCAAAGATTTCAATCCTTGGCTAATAGTTTAAGTCATTTTAAGATGACTCTTGAGAAGTATGCCATCTTTTTATATTGTGGTTAATCAGTGCAACTTGATATAACTTATTGAATTTATTCCTTCTTCCTTCTTCCCTCTTACTTCTTCCTTCTTAAATATGAAATGGTGGAAAAACCTTAAAAAAAATCCTCTAGCAAGATTTGGTGCATTACTGCTATTAATTTTTTACATATTAGTAATTGCTGCTGATTTTGTTGCCCCTTATGACCCTTATGCATCTCAAACTAATGGTTCCCTATTACCACCTACTACAATTTATTGGCAAAACCAAACAGGTGATTTTATTGGACCCCACGTTTACCCCACAACTCAAGGGCCAGTAGACTTAGAAACTGGACTGCGCAAATTAAGCGTAGACTTAGATAAACCATCCTCTCTCAGTTTATTTGTTAAAGGAACACCCTATAAACTGTTTGGTATCTTACCGCTAGATCGACATTTATTTGGCAGTACAGGTGAAGCAAAATTTAACTTATTAGGCACTGATGAACAAGCAAGAGACCAATTTAGTCGCCTAATTTTTGGCGGTCGTATAAGTCTATTTATTGGTTTAGTAGGTATTATGATTTACTTTCCTCTAGGGATGATTATTGGAGGAATTTCTGGTTACTTTGGTGGTTTAGTAGATAGTATTTTGATGCGCTTTGCTGAAGTATTAATGACAATTCCAGGTATCTATTTATTAGTAGCATTAGCTGCCGTATTACCACCTAGTTTAACTAGCGCTCAAAGATTTCTGTTAATTGTAGCTATTACTTCATTTATTAGTTGGGCGGGTTTAGCAAGAGTAATTCGTGGACAAGTTTTATCCATAAAAGAACAAGAATTTGTCCAAGCTGTGAGGGCCATGGGAGCAAATTCTTTTTATATTATTATCCGTCATGTATTGCCTCAAACTGCAACATACATAATTATCTCAGCAACTTTAGCCATTCCTAGTTTTATTATCTCAGAATCAGTTTTAAGTTTGATTGGTTTAGGCATTCAACAACCAGATCCATCTTGGGGAAATATGCTATCTCTGGCTACAAATGCTTCAATTTTAGTATTACAACCATGGTTAGTATGGCCACCAGCACTATTAATTATTTTGACAGTATTAGCCTTTAATTTATTAGGAGATGGGTTGCGAGATGCTCTAGATCCAAGAAATTTGCAAAGGTAATTTACCAATGGATAATGGATAATGGATAATGGATAATTAATCTACAGAGGTTTCAAGTATCTCTTTTTAATACCATTTCTCTGTAACAATGCGCTGAATAATTGTTGTTTAGATATTATTACATTTACTCTTCTCATCTTTTATTAACTGTAACTTCATGGAGAAATGGTATAAGGAGAAAAAAGAAATAAGATTTCCGTATAATTATCTAAAAATCTAAAATACTCTAAAACATATAGAAAATTTAAGATTCTTTTACATTATATTTGTATGATTTTTTCATCAGATGAGATAAGAACATTATTCTCGTTTTTGGCTATTATTATTTCATTGGTATCATTATACTTTACGCGACTAAATTGGATACAGTCAAATCGACCAATTATTGTTGCATATATTGATGTAAATGGTGAACCGGGCAATGTCAATATATTTTATGATTTAGTAGTATCAAATATAGGAAATCGTCCAGCAGTAAAGATTTGTCTACATTCTTCACCAGAGCAGATTAAAAATATTTTTGAAGATGAAATTAATACTGGAGGTGAATTTACTAGAAAACAGGAAACTGAACAAATTGAGAATTGTTTTTATCCAAAAAGTGAAATTGTTTTATTAGAACATGGTGAAAAATTATTTACTGCTTTTGGAGCTACTGGTATAACTCGATGGTTAAAATTTCGTTCAACTATTGATATTTCAATAACTTACTTTGATTTAGATGGTCGTTCATTTAAGTCTAAATTACCTCTTAAAGTATATCCAAGACAAGGTTTTTCAGGAATTATGTGGACTGAAAAGCAGTGAATTTTGGTAAAATTCAAGTAGTTTATAGATGGATGTGAAATTCTTGGAGCAATATCAAATTCCTCAATAAATTAGTTGATACTGAATAAATTAATCTAAATAAATCCGATCAAAAAATAGATAACGGAAAAAACAATAGTGCCACTCTATATTTATATTTAGAGATAAATACCTTGATTTAGTCTGTAAAATCAACAAATTAAGTTTTTCAATTCACAGAATAAAATAATTAATTTTCAACATATTTTTGTAAGATAAAAAAATGACTACTAATCTCAAATCTCAGCCTGATATAGCGACACAATTAGTAAATGGAATTCTCTCCATTAAACCTCTGTCAAATTTAGCAAAAACTCAAGCACGAAAGATGATTATTAAACGTGCAGAAAAAATTGGTGTGCCTTGGCGCAAACAAGTCAAAGAACTTTCCGAACGTAATTGGAATAAAGAATGGGAAATAGTAAATAATCCTAATTTGATTTATCCAGAATATTACCTTACTTCATTTCATGCTTATGAAAAAGGTAATATGAGTTGGGAAGCTGCTATAGAAGAAGAAGTAGCTGCTTTGGCAGTTCATGCAGGCATTTGGCCAGAATCAGGTATTGATGGAGATGCTAGACTTCGTAAAAGTTTTCTTGATATTCTCAAAGCAGAAATTCCTACACCAAATAATATTTTAGATTTAGGATGTGGTGCAGGGTTAAATACTTTTCCTCTACAAAAAACTTACCCAGAAGCTAAGTTGACAGGAGTAGATTTATCACCTTATTTTTTAGCAGTTGGTTTGTATCGTTCCCAACAACAAAATTTAGATATTAATTGGGTTCATGCTGCTGCGGAAGAAACTGGTTTACCTGATACTTCTTTTGATTTAATTTCTATTTCTTTAGTCTGTCACGAACTACCACAAACTGCTACTAGAAAAATATTTCGGGAGGCAAGGCGGTTATTACGTCCAAACGGCAATATTGCAATTATGGATATGAACCCTAAGTCAGAAGTTTATGCCACGATGAAACCTTATGTTTTTACTTTGTTGAAGAGTACGGAACCTTATATGGATGAATATTTTACTTTAGATATAGAAAAAGAATTGATAGATGCTGGTTTTGCAGCTCCCAAAATAATTTGTAATACTCACCGTCATCGCACAGTAATATCATCTCCAGTAGAACAATTATAATAGGGCTTCGTAGTTAGGCTTGAGCAATAATACATATAAATATTGTATAGGTTAAAGCCCAACTACAAACAAACACAAATTTTGTTATAACTAAATTATCTACAGCACTTTGCGACTCTATGAGGTACACCCCGAAGTGGGCAAGATGCCTGCACTACAATATTTTCACCATTTACCCTGCACATGATTTGCCCGAAATATGCTGTAACTCTATCAATTCTATTCTCCCCCACTCCCCCACTCCCTCACTCCCCCACTCCCCCACTCCCTCACTCCCCCACTCCCCCACTCCCCTACTCCCCTACTCGCCAGTAGGCCAAATACCAGAAAAGATATTTTTCACTGCAATTGAAATTCGTTCAATATCTTCTTTTAAAAGTGGTGGCCACATTACTCCTTTTCGTCTACCAGCTTCAAATAATTTCAGGCTTTCCATTGCTAATAAATATAATCCGGCAACTAATTCTCGGTCGAGAAGGGGGTCTCCTTGTAACATTTCAAAAGAGATTTTTAGAGCTAACAAAATATTAGTTGCTTGACCGGGAATAGGAGGTTTTCCTTGTTCGAGACGCATGAGGAAAGCATCTGGATTAATTTTAGTTTCTAAAGCTGTTCCTTGATCTATGAGAAATTGACGGGCAGTTTCGTAATTCATTTTAATAATTTAGGTGGTAGGTGTTAGGTTTTAGGTAGTTGGTTGGGAGAAAATTTACCAGATATCTGCATTTGGTCTTTCAGGACAAAGTGTTATGATTCAACTATATTTATTTAAGTTGTACCACTTATATATAGCAAAAATGTCACGGGAAAATATAGCAACAGTTGTTAAAATTTTAGAATCTCTTTCTGATACACAACAAGAGCAAATTATTGAGCATTTACGGGAATATATTGCTGATTTAGAAGATGAATTACAGTGGGATAAATCTTTTCAGAGAACACAAAATAGATTAGTAGAAGCAGCCAGACTTGCTAAACAACAAATTTCTCAAGGAAAGGCGCAAGCAATGGATTATGATAAGTTATGAAGTCTGCTACTTTACCGTCTTTTTGGTCAGAATATCATACCCTTCCGCCAGAAATTCGCCAGGCTGCACGAAAAGCTTATC
>NZ_CEZPJD010000499.1:0-5896 GCF_983059655.1 Okeania sp. | reverse complement strand
CATCGAGAGGAGTTGATATTGTTCTTAACAATAATTGTTCCACTGGGTAGTTGATAAGCATCTAACTCTCCCCGTTTCCACATATTCCAAGCTGTCTTGTAACAAACTCCTAAAGATTTTGCATAATCAGATAATTTCATTCATAAACCTATTTATGGGAGTTTAACTAATCCCAGTCTAAGATATTTTTAGTTGTTTTTCTATGTTTTTCTATAAAATTAATAAAACTTTACAATACTATCATAATTCTCAAATTAGAGCGTTAGAGTCAAAATTTAAAAGTCAAAAGTCAGGTAACTCCCTAATTTGGATTTTTTTGATTTGCTTTGTTGAGTAATATTAAGTTTTATGTTATAGTTTGATCGATATATACTCATAATGTTTGAGTGTAGGCCAAAATATATATAAAGTAATATTTAGCTATATATTTGTTTTCGGGCGATCCCTAAATGCTAATGACTAGCATTCCTGAAAAGTCAAATAATTGGTAGATATCATTCAACAGAGTTAAGTATATTTACTTTATGTCTAGACTGAATATTGGTTTAGACTAAGGTTATTATGTTGTCGTATTAGTATTTTTTTATCAGGATAGAGTAGTGTCTGTCGAGACTATAGAAAAGCGTTCCACTTCCACAGTCCGTAAACCTGCACCACGTTATCGTGTTTTACTCCATAATGATGATTTTAATAGTATGGAGTATGTTGTGCAGGCATTGATGAAGACAGTGCCGAGTCTAACTCAACCCCAAGCTGTCGATATTATGATGGAAGCTCATAGTAATGGTATCGCATTGGTAATTACCTGTGCTTTAGAACACGCTGAGTTTTATTGCCAAAATTTAAAACATCAGGGACTAACTAGTACTATAGAACCTGATGATTAATACCATATACTTTGCTTACCTTTAATAATTAATCCTTTCAGAGTAGTTTTACTCAAGTTTGAGCTATAAATCCCTACCTTTGCTGCCTGCTTGTCTTTTGCCTTGGTCTTGGTAGCAATTTATGTCCTACTAGTTTTCTTCCAACGGGAATTTCACTCCTACTAGCAGAAGGTTCATCGGGACAAACCCTGTTATTACTCCCATAAATATGAATCTATTATCTCATATTTTTGAAATACAGGAGGTTTTTTCCATCATCAAAGACTTGTTCTAACTGTGGTCATGTTCAGGATATGCCATTAAATGTAAGGACTTATGATTGTCCTGAATGTGGCTTGTCAATAGATAGAGATTTAAACGCCAGTATAAAGAGCGAGAGATGCGGTCAGCTCGACCGTGAATGCCTGTGGATGAGTAACTGCCGACGGCCTCACAAGAAGCAGGAAGTAAACATCAATTTGTCACGTTATGTGACGCTTTGTATCAGTTTTATAGAGCAGATTTTAATTTCCAACTTGTTTTCATCCATCGGCTGAAGCCTGATAGCCTTTAACTGCCAAATTCAAGGTAATATATAAACCGAGTTTCGACTTAGAGAAGCTCGGTTTCTCATTTTTATAGGTGTTGGTAGTGCCTAATTTATCATTCGGCAAAATTGCAAAGTTTCCAGTTTCTATCAGAATAGGAATTTTTATTTTAACATTACTTCTGAGTTGGATACCACTGGCAGCACCAATATATTTTTTTGGGCGAGATGCAAATTTGGCGAGTATATTGGCGATCGCTCTCCTGTATATAGAGTTTATTATTTTGGTCCAGTTTTGGGGAAAGAAAGTTTATCAACAACCACACCTACTACGTCGCTACGGTTTAGAAATAAGTAGGCGCAACTTTCAGAATTTTTTTCAAGGTTTAGGAATAGGTTTATTTAGCTTATTTGGTTTTTTTATTTTAGAAGCACTTCTGGGATGGGTTATTTGGCAGTCACCTTCAGCAAAGTTACCTCAATTTATTTTGGAAGGTTTCTTGGTATCTGTGGGTATTGGTTTTGCTGAGGAGTTACTATTTCGAGGTTGGTTATTGGATGAGTTGGAGCGAGACTACAAACCAAAAGTAGCTTTGTGGGTAAGTAGTGTTGTATATGCTTTACTACACTTTATTAAACCAGTGGAAGAAATTTTGCGGACTTGGTTTCAGTTTCCTGGTTTGGTGTTGTTGGGTTTAATTTTTGTTTGGGCAAAACGTGATGAGGAAGGAAGAAGGAAGAAGGAAGAAGGAAGAAGGAGTAAGTGGATGGAGACTCAAAACCCAACCAAGGAAGAAGGAAGAAAAAATAAGGAAGAAAGAAGAAGGAAGAAAGAAGAAGGAAGAAAGAAGAAGTGGATGGGGACTAATTGTAAAGACTTTGTAGATGGCGGGGTATTAAACCTAAAAGAAAAAAATAAATTGACTTATTATCAACAAAAATTATTGGGTTTGCCTATTGGTATTCATGCTGGTTTTGTTTGGGGTTATTACATTATTAATGTGGGTGGTTTAGTTAAGTATTCTGGTGTGGTTGGAGAGTGGATAGTTGGGATAAATGGTAATCCTTTGGCAGGTGTAATGGGATGGTTTTTTTTAGGGGCGATCGCTTTGTTTATTCAGCGAAAGTGAATTGGTATAACATAGAAGGAGTCAGGAGACAGAATTGAGGAGAAAATCATAGCTGCCGTGATTTAGTAATCAATAGATTGGCCATTGTCAAACATTTGCCTTTGCTCTGAGAAATTTCTTTTGCAATAATTAAGTAGTATCATACTTACAATAAAGTTCAGAGTGCTAAATTTTTGAGAAATGAAAATTATCCACGGAACCTGGATACCTAAAACGGAAACTGAATTCATTCAAAACGGAGCTTTTTTTCTCTGGATAGAAACAGAGTCTCTACCCAAAAAACGGAAAAAAAAGTCGGAAAAATATCAACGCCATCCCGGACATTTAGGTAAAGACGAATTGTATCTTTTCCTCAGTAATGAATTAAAACTTCCAGCTCTCAAATATGGCACTTTTGACCAAAATATAACTACCAAATACTTCCTTCTTCCCAGCAGCAAAAGTCAACCTTTACCCTCACCAGAATTAAGTCGCTACCAGGAAACCGAACCGCCAGAGACAACACAATGGCAACTTTGGGAAATTGACTGTTATCATCTCACTCCTATTATCAAACTACTCAACGAAATTCACTTTCTCTGTCTTTATAATGCTGCTGAAATACAACTAGGAGCAGACTTACTTTTCTGGTATCATTACTCCCAGTCTTTCAAATCAATTATTTTTAAAGACCAATATATTCCTGCTTTAAAATATCGAGAATTAGAACAGAAAAAAGGTAGACGGAAAAAGAATACACCATCCTTTGAAATATATCCAACTTGGGAAATTATCTCTCCATCCTACGAAGATAACATTAATTATTATCTCGAATATATGCCTCTTGCTTGCGCTTCCGGTTTTGATGAAGCGACTACAACCCTAGAATTTTACGACAAAGAAACCTTACTCCGTCATTTTTCTGAATGTTTGCTCAATAAAATTGTCACCGACACTCCTATTCCTGCTACTTTTGAGAAAAAATTAACTGACTCTCGACTACTGACTGGTTGTTTGCGTCTCCAGTCTGATAACCCACCTTGGTTAGATGATGCTGCTTTGACAGAATATCAAAAATGGCAAAGTTGGAAAGAGAAAATTGTTGGTGCACAAGATGACTCAGCTTTTCACCTCTGTTTTCAATTAGAAGAAGCGTCAGAAAAATTTCCTGATGATTGGTATTTAAAATTTATGGTTTCCTTGAAAAAAGACCCTTCTTTCAAACTAGAATTACAGGAATATTGGAGTCAAACTCAGAGGAAAAAAACAGCTACAAAAAAACAGTTTGGTAAAGATTTTGAAAAAGATTTACTCTTAAATTTAGGCTATGCTGCGAGGATTTATCCTTTAATTTGGCAGGGATTAGAAACGGATAAACCTGTTGGTTTTTCCCTAGCTTTAACAGCAGCATTTGATTTTCTTAAAGAAACTGCTTGGGTATTAGAAGATGCAGGTTATAAAGTAATTATTCCTGCTTGGTGGACTCCTCAAGGTCGTCAACGAGCAAAAATTCGTCTCAAAGCTTCTCCTAAAAAATCAGCTCCTACTTCTGCAGGAAAAGGTCATTTTCAGTTAGAAAACCTGATTGAATATCAATATGAATTAGCTATTGGAGACCAACCTATTACTGCTAAGGAATGGAAGCAGTTAGTTGATGCTAAAAGTCCTTTGGTGAAGTTTCGGGGACAGTGGATGGAATTAGACCAAAATCAAATGCAGCAAATGTTAGATTTTTGGCAAACTCATCAAAAAGAAAAGCCTGAATTAACTTTGCCAGAGTTGTTACAAAAAGCATCGGAAGTTGGTTCGGAATTTGAGGTGGAACCGGATGAAAGTTTGGCGGCAATGCTGACTAAATTGCAAGACCCTAATTGTTTGGAAATAATTGATAATCCTAAGAAATTAAAAGGTACTTTAAGAGAGTATCAAAAACGGGGAGTTTCTTGGATTCAATTTCTGGAACAGTTAGGATTAAATGGTTGTTTGGCGGATGATATGGGACTTGGTAAAACGGTGCAAGTAATTGCTTGGTTGGTAATGGAAAAGGAGTTGAAAAAAAAGGTTTTACCGACTTTATTAATTGCCCCTACTTCTGTGGTTGGTAACTGGCAAAAGGAAATAGAAAAGTTTGCTCCGCATTTAAAAGTTATTGTGCATCATGGTAGTAATAGAATTCAAGATGATAAGGAGTTCAAAAATGCTATTTTAAAGTTTAATATTGTGATTACTTCTTTTACTTTGGCTAGAAAAGATGTAAAACTTTTGGAGGGGATAAATTGGCAGCGAATTGTTTTGGATGAAGCTCAAAATATTAAGAATCCGAAGGCGGCTCAGACTAAGGCTATTTTGAAATTATCGGCTAAATATCGTTTGGCTTTAACGGGAACTCCAGTGGAAAATCGATTGTTAGATTTGTGGTCTATTTTTAATTTTCTCAATCCTGGTTATTTGGGAAAGGAGGCTCAATTTCGGAAGAATTTTGAGATGCCAATTCAGAAAGAGAATAATCAGGTTCAGTCAATTGTTTTAAAGAAGTTGATTCAACCTTTTATTCTCAGGCGGGTAAAAACTGACAAGGATATTATTAAGGATTTGCCTGATAAAGTTGAGCAAAAACAATATTGTAATTTGACAAAGGAGCAAGCTTCTTTATATGAGGCAATTGTTAAAGATGTGATGGAACAGTTGGAAAATGTTGAGGGAATTCAACGTAAGGGATTGATGTTATCAACGTTGATGAAACTCAAACAAATTTGTAATCATCCCCGTCAATTTTTACAGGATAGGAGTGAGTTTACTCCGGAACGTTCCCAGAAATTAGAACGTTTGGGTGAGATGAGTGAGGAGGTTATTTCTGAGGGGGATAGTTTATTGATTTTTACTCAATTTACTGAAATTGGTGAGGCTTTACAATATTATTTTAAACAGTCTTTTCATTACAATTGTTATTATTTACATGGGGGAACCGCGCGACAGAAAAGGGAAGAAATGATTAGGGAATTTCAAGACCAAGAAACTGAACCTTCTGTATTTGTTTTATCTTTAAAAGCTGGTGGTGTAGGAATTACTTTAACTAAGGCAAATCATGTTTTTCATTTTGACCGTTGGTGGAATCCGGCGGTGGAGGATCAAGCAACCGATAGAGCTTTTAGGATAGGTCAAAAAAAGAATGTTTTTGTGCATAAATTTGTGGCTTTGGGTACTTTGGAAGAGCGTATTGACCAGATGATTGAGGATAAGAAAAAGGTAGCAAATGTGATTGTTGGTTCTGATGAATCTTGGTTGACGGAGTTGGATAATGAGAGTTTTAAGGAGTTGATTGTTTTGAATAAGCAAATAGTGGTTTAATTAATGAATAATGAATAATGAATAAT
>NZ_CEZPJD010000498.1:0-5900 GCF_983059655.1 Okeania sp. | reverse complement strand
ATTATCCATTATTCATTATTCATTAATTGAAGATGTCTATTAATTTTCAATTGTGGAAATACTATCAGCGGATAAAGAATTTTTCCAAGGGTCTAAAATATCTTTAAATAAAGTTTCCTCTATCCAAGTTTTAGCTACTACTGTTAAAGGTAAAGCTAAAATTAGACCTAAAATTCCAAAAAATGTAGTGAAGAAAATTTGAGATCCTAGAGTAACAGCAGGTAAAAGGGAGACTTGTTTTGCCATAACAATTGGGCTTAACCAATAACTTTCAAGATTCTGAATAATCAGATATAAAATTCCCACGGCAACTATTTTCCAAGGAGCATCTAATACAGCAATCATAACAGGAAAAACTACACTCGTAGTCGGACCAATATTAGGAATAAAATTGAGTAAACCTGCCAACAAAGCGTGAGCCAAAACTAAATCGATTTGTAACGCCCATAAACCAAGGCCACTAAGAGTACTAACAAAAATAGAATTAATTACTATTCCACCAAACCAATTTCCTAAAGCTACCTCGCATTTTGATAGAATTTCATCTGCACGTCGCCGATAAAAGGAAGGAAATAAAAGTAATCCTACTTGTCGATAAGCTTGAGCATTTGCTAAAAACATTATTGTTAATACAAGCACCAAAAATACTTGCAAAAAAACTATAAAAGTATTAGAAAAAATCTTAAAAAAGTTGCTAAATAACTGAGTACTTAATAATTGTGTTTGTACCAGCATATCAGTTGCGCTAGGCGGAGGAGGAAATAGATCGGGTTGTTGTCTATATAGTTGGACAAGTTGAGAACGAACTTCTGTAAAGACATCAGGTATTAGAGCAAGTAATTTTTGAAACTGGGTAGTAAAAGGCGGTACAATTAGCAACAAAAATAGCAGAATAGTTAATGTTGCTAAACCTAGAGTTACAATTACAGCTAAGTTTCTTTGAATACTCCATCTATTGAATTTCTGCACCAATCTATTTAAAGCAGTTGCCAAAACTATTGCAGCAAATACTAATAGTACAAGTTGTCTAATTTCCCAAAGAATATATAGAGAAATAAGCAAACTAAAAAAGCCTAACCATTGACCAAAATTCATATTTTTTGTTGTTTTGGAGTTGTTGGAGTGACGACGACTGTGACAATTTCAAGGTGAAGAATAAATCATTAAATTTTCTCCGTTGTTTGGTTTCCCTTTTTGTATTCCAAGTAAGTATCTCAACTTATCGATATAAAGTTTTTGTAATATCAAATACGCCTTAGTGAGAAAGCGTTTTTTAAAGTTAAAGCCGTTGCTAAATAAGGGATTTGACGATGGGACAAGCCTGTTTTTATACCCGGATTTGGTATAAGCATTCAGCCGTCAGCTATCAACTATTAATCTTGGAGAAGGTAAAAGTAACCTTTAAAGTTGAGAAAGAATAAAAAGTTACTAGCTAGAGTCTCCTTTCTAAGTCTGAGAAGTAATTATTAATTAGGGTTTGCTGATAGCTGACTACTAATAGCTGAATGCTTATACCAATTTGATAAATGTTTGCTACAAATAGCTAGAGTATTTCTTAGGAGTCATAATTTCCTACGGAATGCTCCGAAACAGAATTCAGAATTCGTATGGGAATAGCTTAAATACCAGTTTTTAGGTCGTAAATTCTCTTTTGTGTCAAAGAGATATTTCCGGCAAAATCTTTTTATTGCACTGATTATTCGTAACATTCTTTTTTCAAATTGGTATTACAAGTTTTTCAACGACTACCTTGACTCTGGCAGTTCAAGAAAATATCTTAATCCAGCTATTATTATAAAGCTGAAAAGAAAAAACTTGAAAAGATTATACAGCAGTTTCCGAAGCTATGAGGTAAAGTAGTTTTTATTCTTTTCTATTCCCTGTTCCCTCAAACCTAAATTTTTGTACCTTATAACGACGAAAAACGATGTAGTAACAGAATATTTATAATTAACAGCTCTGTGTAAGAATAAGGTGGCTAGATTCAGATTTTTTTAGATATATAGCCAACATAAATTTAGATTTGGCATTATTTATTTTAAAGATTGAGTTGGACTTTATAGCGTTTCTCAGTAAGCATGAGGTAAACTTTTATTTTTACTCCCTATTCCCTGTTCCCTAAAACCTAAAATTTTATATCTAAGCATTATGGGAATTCCTATATAGAGAGGGTGCATCTCAATATTTGCAAAAATACTTTTTTCCTATTATATTCCGTGTTCCCTAAAAGCAATAAATTTTTGGCTTTATTCACGCATTGAGATGCACCCTATAGAGAATTATTATAAAATCAAGAGAGTATATTTTTTTAGTAGTCCTAAAATAGTAATAATATCAGAACTATTCAGTGACTCCTAATATTACAAAACAATTAGTAGGATGGGAATATACTGAAGAGGATATTCAAAAAAATTGGGGTTGAAACTTAATGATAGTTTTTAGTGAAGAGCAAAATGTAGCTATAGAAATTAATAACCAATAAATATCTGGAAAATAACTTTGTAAAATGATTGATTCAGATTTTTTTCAACTATGATTGAGATTTTATTTTCGGTTGTATCTGCTGTTTTGCCAGTGGGATGTATTGTTTTAATTGGTTTTATATTTGCCAAAAAATTTTCCATTGATGAACCTACACTTTCCAAACTGGCTTTATATGTGTTATTTCCGGCATTACTAACAGATATAATCTACCGAACTACTATTAGTATTGAAGAAGCAATTGAAATGTTTGTAGCCTTCGGGCTAACTTATATTTTACTCTGTTTAATCGCTTGGGGAATAGGATGGAAATTTAGTTTCTCTGCGTCTGTACAGAAAAGTTTAGTAGCTACAACGGCTTTACCAAACGCAGGAAATATGGGTCTTTCTGTAACTTTATTTGCATTAGGAGAAGCTGGGTTAGAAAGGGCAGTAATCTATTTAATATCATGGAATTTAATTGTATTGAGTACAATGCCCGCAATTCTAAGAGGAGAGGGTTTTTGGTCTTCTGTTATTTTTACTCTCAAATTACCCATAGTTTGGGGAATGATTTTAGGCTTAATTTTAAACTCATTTAATGTTCAACTACCTCTAAAACTTGATGATGGTTTACATCTTTTAAAAGGGGCGACAATTCCAATTTCTTTATTATTGATGGGAATACAAATAGCCAATAATCGTTTTCAACCAGGTACTTATGAGTTAGGTGCTAGTTTAATGCGTCTTTTTGGAGGAGCGATCGTTGCTTATTTAGTTGGTAAACTTATGAGTTTAGAAATGCTTGATTTACAAGTGTTAGTTTTGGAAAGTTCAATGCCGAGTGCTTTAGCTTCCTTTATCATAGTTAATGAATTTGGTGGAGATGCGCCACGAACTTCTAGAGTTGTAGTAATTTCAACATTGTTGTCTTTTTTAACTTTGCCTTTAGTGTTATGGGCTATTGGTGCAACATCTTGATGTGTAAGCATTCAGCCGTCAGCAATCAGCTATCAGCTATTAATTTATTGCTTTTATATCAGAAATTAGTGCTGAATGCTGACATAAATGAATTGCTAAAATCTAGAATGAAATGACTCTGAGTGAAGTAGAAAAATCTGTAAGCATTCAGCTCTTAGCAGTGAGCACTTCCCTGCGGGATGCTAGGCAAACAGCAAATAATTAATAAGTCCTTATAAGCTTAAAAGTTGCATAATTTGACAGTAAGTTTTAACTCTATTCAAATTTATCAATTGCTTTTATGTTCTCCTATCATCAATAGCTGATATCTAATAGCTGACCTCTGAATGCTTACAACCATCTTGATGTATGTTTCTCTAATTTAATTGAACATTCCCACCAGATATTATTGGGTAATTTTCTATTAAGTCATCCTTAAATCGGTTTCCATTACTTTTTCTATATCTTTAATAATTTGAGTTAAATTTTGTTCGATTTGATTAAGCTCATTGAGTTTGTTATTCCACTTATTAAATTGTTCTTCTTGTTTCTTCCTTTTTTCGTTAATTTCATTTTTTTTCTGAACAAAAATCTGCTCTTTAACCTCTTTAAATTGGTTGTTTATCGCTATTTCTAAATATTTTTGGAGACTGTAAAATAATTCGATAATCCTTCTCTTATTTTCAATTTTTTGATTTTCTTGGTTCATTTATTTGACGTTTTTTACCAATCCATTTACTACATACCACCCTGTTAAAATTTCATCAAAAAATTGTGAACAGTTTCCAATTATTTGAGCTGCTTCAATATGCTCACCAGGCTCGAAATCAAAAAATGTTATTTGCTCATCAAAATTTTCAATTAGTTGATGTAGCTCACTCCCTTCAACTTGATCTTCTGACAGGAATAAAGGTTTAGAAATTCTATCTTCTTTTATGGCTTCTTTATATGCTTCTTCTACTTGAGCTTTTGTCTCATTTAGAGAAATTAGATTAGAGTTATCTGTCGTTATTTTTGTGACATATTCTTCTTGAAACCCTTCATAATATTCTTTTGCTATTTCTAATTCAAGAGCAGCATTTTCTTGTTTCTCTATTGTCTTTTCATTAGTAGCCAATCTTTTGATTGTAGAACCTAAACTTTCAGCAGTTTTTATCATACCAAAAGTTGTCAGTCCATTTAGTTCATTTAGAATAGACTTGAATTCAGATGGTATTTTATTCTCATTTACTTGTATGTATTTTTGAATATCTTGTGACAACTGATTCTGTTCCAATTCATTAAGATCATCATTTAATGAAGAGAACGATTCAAGAGAAGCATCTTTAATTTTAGCCTGAGCATCTGCATAATGCTGCTTTACTTTCAGTTCGCTTTTTTTCTTGATAACTCTAACAAATTAGGATTATTTATTAAAACCTGAAGTAACATTTCACCTTGTTCCATAATTTTTGCAGACTGCTCTAGAATTATATTATCTTTGACTCTTTCAAGTTTTTCTTGTTCTTTTTTTACTTCTTTTTCTACACGATTCCATTCTTTTTCTAGAGCTTCCGCTAAAGTTTCTATAGTATTTTGTTGTTCTTTAATCTGAAAATCTGAAAATCTATCTCTTTTTCCGCACAGAGTGCAAGATGTCCTGCATAGAGCATTACAGGAATAATTTCAAAATAATTATGGTATTTGTCAGCATAACCTTGAATCCGTTGCTTATGTTCTTCTACATCTTCAAAAAGTTCTTTAGGATTTTCCAAAAAATCATTTAACTGCTAAAGGTAAGAGGAAAGGAAAACCTGCAAGACCTCCTAAGTTTAAATCTAAAAAGTCTAGACAAACAGCTAGATTTAGGAAAGGAGGATTTAAAATTTCTCAAGACAGAGTTGTTTTAACAAAAGTAGGTAAACTCAAAATTATTTGGTCTAGAAAATTACCTAGTCAGCCTAGTTCTTTAACAGTTATTAAAGACTCTGCCAATAGATATTTTTTAAGTTTCGTAGTAGAAATACAACCAGAATCATTACCTCAAACTGATAATTCAGTAGGAATTGATTTAGGAATTAAAACTTTTGCTACATTGAGTGATGGTCGAAAAATTGATGCACCAAAGCCACTAAAGAAACGAATCAAGAAATAGCCTCTTTCAGAGGAGCTTCGCTAACGAAAATTAAGTAAGTCATTATCTAAGAAAACTAGAGGTACAAATCGTTATGAAAAAGCTAGGTTGAAAATAGCTAAGTTTTCCTACGGAATGCTACGCAAACATGCAAAACTGAAAGATACAAGGACAGACTTTCTGCATAAATTATCTACTGAAATTATTAACGAAAACCAAGTGATAGTTTTAGAAGATTTGAATGTATCTGGAATGGTTAAAAACCGTAAATTATCTAGGGCTATTTCTGATTTAGGATGGAGACAATTCCGAACATTCCTAGAAGGAGTGCGACTCGTTCCTGTTAGGAGCCTTTAGAGACTAGAGG
>NZ_CEZPJD010000497.1:0-5922 GCF_983059655.1 Okeania sp. | reverse complement strand
AGGGAACAGGGAACAGGGAACAGGGAAGAAGGCTTAATATCATGTCGGGATAATCAGTTGTTCAACAATTAATTATTAATAATTACCTCTCCTTGAAAACGGATAGGATTAACTCCAAGGAAAATTTTTTCTTGTTTCTCCTTTAAAAGAGAGGTATTTTACTTTAATTATTCGGTAAATAAAGGTTTTTGCCTTTTGAGAATAGAAAAGAGTGTGCCTGTTTCAATTCACTTACCCTCAAAAAATGAGAATTTTGGGGTGAGAGGGGCAGAAAAATCTCCCGAACAATTATTCCTCCTACTTTCTCTGTCTTCCCCTCCTGGGAGCAGGGCTGTTTTAAAGTATTGTATATTAAAGATTTAGGAATAAAAAGAGATTATGGGATAGTGGAACAGTAAAATTTGCCAAAATTTGCCAATTTTTGAGCTAATAAGCGTTTTTAAGCTCTGAGAGAATATTTGGTTCAACGCTGCTTAAAAGCCTACATCCCCGTGTCTCCGTGTCTCCGCGTCCCCGTGTCTATCGAGAATGAAACAGCCCTGCCCTCCTGGGAGGGGTTAGGGGTGGGTTCCCACACTCCCCCACGTCGCGTCACCGCGCTGATAGAGCCTCCCCGCGTCACCGCGTCACCGTGTCAAATCTTACACCCTCCCCACACTTTGCTTTTTTCAGCAAACCATAGTTAGTCCCTACTGTGGTTTGCCCAAATGAAAACTGCTTTTTATTCACCTAAAATATATAAATAAGTTTAGTATATTCAGAAATAAGAAATGGATAATAATCAAAGTTCTGTACATACTTGGTGGAAAAGCCGTATTGCTGTTCGCTATTTGGTAATTACAAGTATTTTATTAATAAGTATTAACCTAGTAGCAGAAATAGTCCTAATTCAACAAAATTTGAAATGGCAGTTAGAGAAACTAGAAAAAAAAGCTGAAAATGAAGTCCAATTTTTAAGTACTATAAGTGGAGAAGCAATTTTTAAGTCAAATTTCAGCACTGTACAAACATTTCTGGAACGTACAATTAATGATAGTAATTTTATTTATGGTGCTGTAATAGATCGACAAGGAATTCCCCTCGCAGATAAAATTGACTTGGAAGACCCGACGATCGCTAAGGAGCTTAAAATACATAACTTGAAAAAAAATAATACTCTCAATATTATTAATCACCTTAAAGAAAAAAATAATATATACGAAGTAAGTTATCCAATTATTAATAATGGTGAAGATATTGGAGAAACAAGATTAGGTTTTTCAGTAAACAAAATAAAGACAGAACTATCTCAAAATGCTGTCAAAACTTTAGCTATTTCTATGATTATGAGTGGAGTGCTAGTAACTTTAATAATAATTTTGTTTCAGCGACAGGTTGGTGTTCCATTACAAAAATTAACTGAGCTTGCTACAACACTGACAAAAAGAAAATTAGATGAAAATAATGAGACCCAAGGAAATGATGAAATAGATATTATCCAAGGTAGTCTGCATCAAATGGCCACTCAAATCCAAGAAAATTTATTAGATTTACAACAGCAGATAGTAGAAACGGAGAAGACAGAAACTGCGCTGCTAGAAAGAGAGGAAAAATATCGCTATATAGTTGATAACATTGCAGAAGTAATTTTTCAAACAGATGCTACAGGTAAATGGATATTTCTCAATGCAGCTTGGGAAAATATGACAGGTTTTACGGTAGAAGAAAGTCTAGGAAAAAACTTTTCAGATTTTATACATCCATCCGATCGCCTCCAAACTTTAAATAAGTTCCAAAGCTATATAAATGGTCAAGATAGTAAAAATGAAAATATAGAATCCCGCTACCTGACTAAAGAAGGTGGGTTTTGTTGGATTGAAGCATTTATCCAAACTCATTTCGATGCAGATGGTAATTTAACGGGAACATCGGGAACTCTGAATAACATTACCCAACGCAAAGAAGTAGAAGAAGCTTTAAAGCTTAGTCAGTTTTCCTTAGAAAAAGCTGCGGATGCAATTTATTTAATGGGTTATGATGCCAGATTTTTCTATGTAAATGAAGCGGCGTGTCGTACTCTAGGTTATTCTAAAGCTGAACTGCTACAGATGAGGGTTTTGGATGTTGATACCATCATCTCATCTGAGGAAAAGTGGAGGCAACATTGGCAAGACTTGAAAAATTTTCGTACTTTCAGACTAGAAAGTTTTAACAGAACTAAAGAAGGTAAAATTATTCCAGTAGATGTGACTGTGAATTATTTAGAATTTAATGGTAAAGAGTATAATTGTACTTTTGTTCGGGATATTAGCGAACGCAAACAAATAGAAAAAGAAATCCGAGAAGGAGAAGTAGCTATTCGTTCTCTTTACAAAGTAGCTTCAGCACCAAATCTTAACTTTGATCAACGAATACAAGGACTTCTAGCTATGGGGAGACGACGTTTTGAACTTGAAATTGGTATTCTAGGATATATTAATGGCGATCGCTACAAAGTCATTGCCATACAAAAACCAAAGCACATTGATTTTTCAGTTCAGGTAGGAGATGAGTTTGATTTAAACAAAACTTTTTGTGGAATAGTCTTTCGTGCGGAAAAACTTATATGCTTTGAAGCAGCTCAGAAATCAAAATGGTTTTCTCACCCCGCCTGCACTGACTTTGCTTTAGAGGCATATATAGGTACTCATGTAGAAGTGGGAAGAGTACCTCATGGTGTACTTGCTTTTAGCAGTTTCAATCAACGGACGACACCTTTCAAAGAAAGCGATCGCCAACTTTTAAAACTGATGGCTCAATGGGTAGGTCATGAGTTAGAACGTCAGCAAGCTCAAATAGCCCTAGAAAAACAAGTCCAACGAGGAGTATTGTTGAGGCAAATTAGCCAAGAAATTCGCCAGAGTTTAGATATTAACACAATCTTTCAGACTACAGTTAACCAAGTGGGTCGTGCTTTTCAGGTGAATCGCTGTCTGATTCATACCTACATTAACATAGCTCTACCAGAAATTCCCTATATGGCAGAATATTTGGAAACTGGGTATCCATCTTTACTAGATTTGAAAGTTCCAGTTGTCGGGAACCCCCATGTGCAAAAAATTTTATCCCAAGATCGAGCTTTCTCTACTCCTAATGTATATATCGATCCGTTGCTCAAACCAATGGTAGATTTATGTCGGCAGATAAATCTCAAATCAATGTTGGCAGTACGAACTTCTTATCAAGGAAAAGCTAATGGTATTATAGGATTACATCAATGTGACTCTTACCGTGAATGGAAAACAGAAGAAATAGAATTATTGGAAGCAATAGCTGAACAAGTAGGTATAGCGATCGCTCAAGCTCATCTGTTACAGCAAGAAGTTTTGCGAAAAGAGGAGTTGACTCTAAAAAATTGTGCTTTGGAAAAAGCGACAAAAGCAGCAGAAGCAGCAGCTCAAGCAAAAAGTCAATTTCTAGCCACAATGAGTCACGAAATTCGGACACCGATGAATGCTGTTATTGGTATGACAGGTTTACTTCTAGATACAGAGCTGCAACCTCAGCAAAGAGATTTTGCTGAAACTATTCGCATGAGTGGAGATAGTTTACTAACTCTAATTAATGATATCCTTGATTTCTCAAAAATTGATGCTGATAAATTAGAGCTAGAAGAACAAGCATTTGATTTACAACAATGTATTGAGGAATCTTTGAATTTGTTAGCTTTGAGAGGGCAAGAGAAAAATCTTGAGTTGGCTTACATGGTTGAACAAATGACACCCCTGAAGGTTGTCGGAGATGTGACTCGTTTACGACAAATTCTGGTAAATTTGCTCGGTAATGCCATTAAATTCACTAATACTGGAGAAGTTACACTTCATGTACAGGCAACTCCCAAAAACCCCAATTACGATAATGACATTTATGAAATTCAATTTGCCGTGCGAGATACTGGTATCGGCATTGCTCCAGAGCAAATGGACCGCTTATTTAAGTCTTTTAGTCAGGTTAATTCTTCTATTAATCGTAATTATGGTGGTTCTGGTCTAGGTTTGGCCATTAGTAAAAAGTTAAGTGAACTAATGGGGGGTAAAATGTGGGTAGAAAGTAAAGTAGATGAAGGCTCAACCTTCTATTTTACGATAGCTGCTAGACCTGCGATCGATTCAATTAACGTCAATGAAGAAGCAAAGCAATATTTAGCAGAAAAACGATTACTCATAGTAGATGATAATACAACTAATCGAAAAATGCTAGCTTTACAAGGACAGTCTTGGGGAATGTTAACTTGGGCAGTTGCTTCTGGTAGTGAGGCTATTGATTTAATTAATCAAGGCATAAAGTTTGATATCGCTATATTGGATATTGATATGCCTGAGATGGATGGCTTGACTCTAGCGATAGCTATCCGCAAACAAACTTCAGAGCGAAACTTACCTCTGATTATGTTAGGTTCGCTAGAAGAACAGAAATTATTGACAGAATGTTCAGACGTTAATTTTGCTGCATTTATTAAAAAACCAATTAGAATATCTTCGCTTTATAATACGATAATTAGTATTTTTACAGGCAGAAAAGTCAGTATTGAAAATTTAGCTGTTGCACCGAAGGCTGAACTTCAGCCAGTACAAAACTTGCGAATATTACTGGCAGAAGATAATGTAGTCAACCAAAAAGTCGCCTTGTTACAGCTACAGCAGTTAGGATATCGAGCAGATGTGGTAGCAAATGGCATAGAGGTTTTAGAGGCTTTGCAACGTCAGCCTTATGATGTAGTGTTGATGGATTTGCAAATGCCAGAAATGGATGGGTTGGAAGCTACTCGTCTTCTACGTCAGCAATATTCTCCTGAATTATGCCCACGTATTATTGCTCTTACTGCTAACGCCATGTTAGAGGACCGCAATGAATCTTTGGAGGCTGGCATGAGTGATTTTATCTCTAAACCGATCCAAATTCAAGAGTTAGCCCATGTACTACAGCAAGTTAATCGAATTGATACAGATATATCAATATGGCAAAATAGCTTTGATACTAATATTATTCAAAATAATCAACATTTAAGTAATAGTATTATTAAAGATAATTCGATAAACAAGGCCAAATCAATGCAAGATATTACAATGTTAGAGTCAATTAGAAAGATGGGAGGCGATGAACTTTTAAATGAAATCATTGGAGATTATCTTAATTATGCTCCTGGTAGGTTAGCAGCAATTAGAGAAGCAATTACTGCTAATGATGCTAAGGCATTAAGAAAGGCCGCTCATGTTTTGCGCTCTAGTAGCGGTAATCTGGGAGGAGTTATTATCGGAGAGATATGTAATCAGTTGGAAAATTTGGGACGGGCAGATACTACCATAGGAGCGGCAGAAATTTTTTCTACACTTGAAAATGAGTACGAACAATTTAAACAATATTTAATTAATTTTAAATTGAGTAATAATATTGATTTGCCAACTTCTGAAGCAACTGCTGTCGCTGGAGATATTACTACTGATACTTCTGAAACAACGGCTGTGACTGGAGATATTTCCGCTGATATTTTCAGTAATTCTATTAATAATATTAATCACTCAGTTTTAGATTTAACAGTGTTAGATTCCATTCGTCAAACGGAAGGCACAAACGCTGATAATGTTATAGCTAAAATGATTGAGGATTATTTAGAAAATGCTGCTCATTATATGCAACAAATTTTCAATGCAATTGCTATTAATTCAACAGAAAAATTGAAACAGTATACTCAACGTTTTGGTGTTTTTAGTTATCAAATTGGAGCTATAAATATTCCTAGTTTATGCGATAAATTAGGAGATTTACCCGGCTCTGAACTGATAACTGAAGGAATGGATTTGGTATTAGAACTTGATAGTGAATATGAAAAAGTAATAGCAGCTTTGAAACAGGAGTTATTGAGTTATGTAAATACTTAAAAAATTTACCTAAAAATTTTGGTTT
>NZ_CEZPJD010000496.1:0-5924 GCF_983059655.1 Okeania sp. | reverse complement strand
TATTTGTCTAATTGTGTTTAACTTTGTCCAATTATTTGAATACTGTTGATAGCCCTTTGCTATATAATTTTAAAGACGAAAATTTTCTAGTGAAACTAAATAAAAATGGAACGATATCTACAAATACTAAAATTATTTTGGGGAGCAGCGATTGCTGCTGAATTAGAATACCGCTTCAATTTTGTGATAGCAGCAATTAGCAGTCTAGGGAATTTATTAGGTAGCTTATTTGGATTATTTCTATTTTATAGAACAGGCTACAAATTTGAGAATTGGAATTGGGAAGAAGCTTTAATTGTCTTAGCAATTTTTACTATTTTACAGGGTATATCTGCTATTTTTTTAATTCCAAATCTAAATCGTATTGTCACACAAGTACAAGAGGGCACACTAGATTTTATACTACTAAAACCCATCAGTAGTCAATTTTGGCTTTCTACTCGTACAGTTTCTCCTTGGGGAATACCAGATGTGATTTTTGGTATTCTATTATTAGGATATGCTGGTAGTAAATTAGGCTTAGGAATAGATAATTATTTGCTAAGTTTAGTGCCCCTTATCTGTGGGATAATTACCTTTTATAGTATGTGGTTTATTTTGGGTTCAACAAGTATTTGGTTCGTCAAAATTTATAATGTGACAGAAGTCCTCAAAGGCTTATTAGAAGCTGGAAGATACCCAATGGCCGCTTATCCCAATGCTTATCGTTTCTTCTTTACTTTTCTAGTACCAGTTGCATTTTTAACAACAGTTCCAACTGAAGCAATCTTAGGTAGAGTAGGAGGAACTTGGATAGTAGGTTCTTTTGTGTTGGCAAGTGGATTGTTATTTACTTCTATGAAATTTTGGCGACTGGCTTTGCGCTACTATACAAGTGCTTCGAGTTAATAAGTAGGTAGGTAAAATTACTTGTATATGTATAGCAATTCTAAATTGGTTGTGACAAATCAAAAAGTAGATAAAAAACTGAAACTCTTACCTGTTCCCTAAAAACAGTAAGATTTTTATACACAAATAAAATAGGATTGCTATATGTAAGCATTCAGCCGTCAGCTATCAGCTATTGCTTTTAATTTTAGGAAAAAAGCTTTATTCATTGTCTTACTACAAAATTTGCTTCCCTTGCTCTTAAAGTGAGTTGTTAATTTAACAACTGTCCCATAAGTAGAGAATCTTGTTGCTGATAGCTGACAGCTGACAGCTAATAGCTGAATGCTTACTGCTATATACTTCAGATATATTTTTTGTCCCCTCTTCCCCAAATCTAACAGATTAGACAATTAATGTGGTACAACATAATGAAGTAAATGTTTTTTACCGAGAGAAAAAATTTTCCCTGCCGCGTCAATCCTCTCCTTGAAAAGAAGAGGTAATTATTAATTATTAATTATTAATTATTAATTATTGAATTTAGTTATGGAACCAAATCAACTTTTAAGTGAACTTGAAGAAAGTTTAGATTCTGAAGAGTTACTACAACAAATAGAAGAACAACAACAGGATGAACAGCTTTCTGAAGACAAAAAATTTTCACAGAAACGTCTGATTATCCTACTATTATCTATTCTAATGATAGAAGTAGGCATCGTTGTCTATGCTCTACAAGCTAGTCAAAAAATAGTAATTGTTTCTCCTGAAGAACAAGCTCTTTTAGAACAACAACAAGCAGAAAAAGATTTAAAAGAAGCTAAAAAACTAAATATTCAAGGTAAGAATATGGTTAAATATCCACCACTTCCTTTAGCAACTTGGGAAGAAGCAGAAGCAAAGTTACTCGAAGCAATTAAATTATTAGAAGAAATTCCTGATGGTACTACTGTTGAAAAAGAGGCTAATAAACAGCTTCAAATTTACCGCCAAGATTATAATAATCTCCGAGAACAACTGATTGTAGAAAAAACAGCAACCTCTAAGTTAGTTACTGCTAAAAAGTTAGGCACAGAAGCAAGTGTAATTGTGCAAAACCCGCCTCATCCACCGGAGGTATGGCAAGAAGCTCAAGCTCAATGGCAAAAAGCTATAGATTTACTGCAAGAAATACCTCAAGATACTTTTGTTGCTGCTGAAGCAGTAGAAAGATTAGATGTCTACCGTATTAACTATAGGGCAGTTAGTAGTAGATTAGAAAGGGAACAAGAGTCAAATTGAAGAAGGCAGAAGGCAGAAGGGAAAATTGCGCGGGTATTCAAACCTTAAACAATTTTAAACATCCCCATTGACTGTGGGGTATTCAACCCGCAAAAGAAAAGATAAAATATTCCAACTACAATAATTATAAAAGTTATACCTTTTTTATTAATAGTTGTAATGGACGAATTATTGGTATAATTTACTTGAATAAAATAATTGAGAAAAATTATTCCTTGTAGGTACATTAGAGTAAATTTTTTTTGCCTTTAGAAAAACAACTAAAAAACTAGGAATTGTGCAAAATGTTGGCAGTACAAAATTTTTTGGTTATAGTAGCAGAAATTGGTTTGCTACTAGTAATTTTCAGCATCATTAATTGGTTAGCTGGAGAAATTTTAAAACAACTAACCAAAGCTGTTTCAAGTAAGAAAATTAGAATTACAATTCAAAATACCCAAAAGAATATCCAGACTGTATTAATCATAAGTGGTGGATTACTCGGAATCCTGATATTAGGATTTAATAGTTGGTTAATATCTCAAGGGGAAAATCTACTAGAATACACAAAATCATTTATTAATGGTATTCCCAAAGAATTCTGGGAAAATCTAGGTATGGGAGTAGGCAGAAGTTTATTCTTATTACTCTTCGTAGCTATTACCCAACCTTACCTCCAACGCTTAATAGATAACCTGTGCGATCGCACCAAAAGATTTGAACATATCACAGCTAATGATGAAAGTATAGAATCTTTCTTTAACTTTCTCAGTCTTAACCTAATTAACATTATTTGGCTGTTGAGTCTAACCTTATGTACTCAATTTATCCAACTACCAGAAGTAATTCCGCAATATATGTATATTGCTCTGAGAATATATATCATTATTGCAGTAGGTATACTTCTAGTCAAAGCCAACATCATAATTATCGATACACTAGATGCCCTCAGCGAAAAATACTCCAGCCCTAACAAGCTGCTGCGTTTATACGATAGTCTCCGCCATCTCATCCCCTTATCGAAACGATGTCTTGAGTATGTAATCTACTTGTCTATGGCAAGTCTGGTGTTTCAGCAAGTTGAATTTATTGCCTATCTAGCAACTATTGGACCTAAAGTGATTCAGATAGTCGGCATATTTTACACTAGCCGTGTGATTGAAGAGATAGGCAAGCTGTTGGCCAGAAAATTTCTGCTTGGTGACGACAAAGAATTAGATGAAATTGATAGAAAGAGACGAGAAACCCTCTTACCATTGTTCGAGAGTACCCTCAAATATCTCACCTACGTTGGTGCAATTATTGCTATTCTCAATGTCCTTGGCATTGACTCTACTCCTGTACTCGCAAGTGCTGGTATTTTAGGTCTTGGTGTGAGCATGGGGGCACAGAGTATTGTTGAAGATGTAGTAGCTGGGTTGTTTAATTTATTTGAAGGCTACTACTTAGTAGGTGATTTTGTAGAAATTGATGACATAAAAGGTTATGTGACAGCCATCGAACTTAAAACTACCCGTATTAGTTTTGAGGATAAAGACTATATTATTCGCAACGGCGAAATTGGTAGTATTGTTAACTATTCCAGATATAGTGAAGCTGCAGTAAGCGTCGGTGTTGCTTATAGTGCTAATCTCGAACAGGTTTACAAAGTTATAGAAGCAGTGGGGCAAAAATTAAAGCAGGAAAATGAGGATGTTTTAGAGGCGACTGAGGTAGACGGGGTTGAAAAGTTTGATAGATATCAGTTAGTAATTCAGACGACAACACAAGTTAAACCAGGAACAAATGAAGATATAGAATTGTGCTTGCGTAAAATGATTGTAGATGCTTTTGAAGAAGAAGGAATTGAAATTCCTCATCGTGGCGATCGCAAAGATAAGGATAGTCTAGAAGATCCAAACCCCGAGGATGAAGAAGAAGATGAAGAAGATGAAGAGGATGAAGAAGATGAAGAGGATGAAGAAGATGAAGAGGATGAAGAGGATGAATAACCAACCAGCAAATTCGGTTGAATATGTATCAATGAGGGAGTAGGGAGAATAGTGAAGAAGATAGGTTTTTTGGGCGTTGGTGATTTGAGGAACGAAAAAATATCGTAAGCAGTGTATTGTGTGACTTTAGCCTACACGTAAAGGTTCCGGGAGCTTGGTAGCCCCGCGTTTTTAAACCGGGGTGGAAAAGCGACACGAGCAGATTTATCTGCATTCAATATTAATGCCTTTCATGATGTGGGTCATTTATATAAGCCATTACTTTACTCGTACTCACTTTACCAGACGTGTCGTAAAAATAACTCCTAGTCCACAGAGACGGGAGTTTTTTTAATTCAGGGAATTGATCTCTTAGCATCCTAGAACTTCTCCCTTTAAATGCCTTGATCACATCACAAATAGGTGTTTTTTCGTCATACTCCACAAGCAAATGCACATGGTCTGATGCTATTTATTTGGCTTTAATAATCCATTCTTTATCACTAGCCACGGAATCCAATATCTCGGACAACCTTAATTTGATATCCCCCTTTAATACGGGTTTTCTACGCTTGGGAACCCAGACGAGATGGACGGTAGCTAACCCGAAGGGTGGAAAAGCAGTGGTATTAGGACCAATAGGGGTTTGTTCAAGACGGGAACAGGAATCAAAATAAATGCAGACTGTAATGGTGCTGCAAATATTATTCGTAAAGTAGCGATAATGGCTAAGTTTGACTTAGCTGGAATCAGTAGAGGCGTATTAAGTGCGCCTAAGTAAAGTTCTTTTATGGACTCTTCAGAAATCCCCGCGTCTTCATACCGGGGAAGCTTAACAATAATCACATCCACTCAGAATCCAGGGGTTAAAAAACCCTGGATAAATCAACTATCTTCTGAATCATTATTTAGGGTTTGCTGAATAAAGTTTTTTTTGTAAGGGTAGGAGCCAGAATTCAGAATCGGTGAAGTCAGGAGGAATAGGAATTATAGAAGAAATAGTCAGAAGAATAGTACCTTGATTGTTCTGCCATAATCCTCCCAAAATGCGCTCCTTTTTGAGTATTTTAGACTGAAAACTTGCGCACTTTTTTAGACCTAAAAAGGCTAAAACTTATATCAGTAAATGCTTTGAGATTTAATCAGCAAGCCCTATTTAGCAGAATTATCGTAACAGTCGTTTAACCGTGCCGATCAATTCTCCTGGTTGAAATGGCTTGGCAATGTAAGCATTTGCACCTTGTCTAATACCCCAATAATGGTCGAAATCTTCTCCTTTAATAGAACAAAAAATTATTGGTAAATCTTTTGTCGAGGGACTCGATCTGAGACGACGACAAACTTCATAACCGTTAATATCTGGCATTACAATGTCCAAAATTATTAAGTCAGGTTTATGTATTTCTATTTGCTCTAATGCTTCTAGTCCACTATTAGCAGATTTCACCTTGAGGCCACTTTTTTTTAAGAGGTTGATAATCATTTGCCGATGAGAATGTTGGTCATCCACTACCAAGATTTTACTCATAATTAACTTTGTCTATATTTTTATTCTATGATTTGTTATTTATATAGCGTTTTCCTACAGAATGCTTGTGCAAACGCCTAGGGAACAGCCCACATTCCGCCAATAGAGAGGTTAACGAAGTCAGAAGTCAGAAGTTGTTTTTGCAACGGGGATTTGATCCCCCCTCCAAAAACATTTCGTCTTAAAAGGTGGGGTGGCGCGACCCAATTATTTTGATAAATTGATCGGGGAACACATTTTTATTATCGCTAATTTAATGAGACTTGATATAAAAGGGTTTTAGGATTGAAAAATTTCCG
>NZ_CEZPJD010000495.1:0-5930 GCF_983059655.1 Okeania sp. | reverse complement strand
ACCCTAGTTGATGATGATATTCCCCTCAATGCAGGTTGTCTCAAACCATTAGAAATTATTATCCCCAAAGGTAGTATGTTAGACCCCAAATATCCAGCAGCTATTGTCGCTGGAAATGTCGAAACTTCTCAAACTATCGCCGACACTTTATACAATTCTCTAGGAATAATGGCATCCTCCCAAGGAACAATGAATAATTTCACCTTTGGTAATAGTAAATATCAATATTATGAAACTATTTGTGGAGGTTCCGGTGCAGGTATTAACTTTCATGGCACCGACGCAGTACATACTCACATGACCAACTCCCGGTTAACCGACCCCGAAGTGTTGGAATGGCGGTTTCCAGTATTGTTAGAAAATTTTGCCATTCGTTCCGGGAGTGGAGGCGAAGGTTTATATAAAGGTGGCAATGGAGTAATTCGGAAGATACGTTTTTTGGAGCAGATGACCGCCGGGATATTATCAGGTCATCGAGTTGTTTCTCCCCCTGGTTTGAATAGTGGGGGTAATGGTTTAGTTGGAAGAAATTATGTAGAACGCAGTGATGGGAAAATTGAAGAATTGGGGAGTACCGCCACTGTGGAGATGAATGTGGGTGATGTGTTTGTCATTGAAACTCCCGGTGGAGGGGGAGTAGGAAAGTTGTAGGGTACGTTTCATGTCGCACAGCGAAACACACCTTAGTATTACCGAATAATTAATAATTAATAATTAAATAATTCTGGTTTAAAGCCTCCCCTTTTAAGGGGAAAAAAAAGAAATAATATCTCCTTATATTCAATTCCGTAGCGGTTAAAACCCGAAGTAATTATCAATTATCAATTAATGAAATTTACTACCTTATATGTTTGCCTAGAGCTTATAGATCCATAAATCTAGCAATTAATCCTATTTGCGCTTTAACATCGAACCAACGCCAACAGCGCCGAATACTAACAGGACTTACGCAAATTTTGAGACAATACGCTATCCCTGGAGGGCGAATGCCATTCGCTAGATATGACGGTTCTGCGTAAGTCCTGACTAATAAACCAAGATTTGAAGCAGATTATGGTACAGATTGGTGTAAAGTAAGATCATCCAAAGCAAAATATGCTGGGGTATTTAGCCCAAATTGAGGGTCATTATCAGATGAGGTGAGTGCGAAGGAAAGTTTAGTTGCAGCGTTGAGAGGCGATAAATCGACTAAACTCCAATCATCAACAATGAAGTCTTGGGAGTTATCTGCAAAACGATAATCCGCTAAATAGAACTCTACACTTCCTACCGAAGTATTAGAATTATCCAGACCATTAATTGTCAACAAAAAGAAGTCAGGATCGTCGCCAGAGTCACCACCAAACTTCTTAGCAAAATGATCTCCATTCAGCATAGACAGAGCAGCGTAGGTTGTATTTGTAATCCTTACAGAATCAACCGAATAACCATCAGGTAGCTCAATCATGGCATCACCCGGATTAAAGGTGAAAGCCACGCCATAATTTCCCATTCCACCAAACCCAGTACCAGTAAAGGCACTATATTGATTATCGGAACCTGGTGTTTCAGTGTCAGAGGTATTTGAATAGGACCATCCTGACCAACTTTCAGACTCGGGATCATAGCTATTGTTAAAAAAGGCATCCTCACTCGTAAATCCTCCAGCGCCATCGGAACCATTGTAAAATTCTTCAGCTTCAAGGGGCAAATCCTCAAAGTTAACAACTATAGGAATACTTGTAGCTTGTGTAGGAGCAACAAAAACTCCTAATATTATTGCTACAGAAATAATTAAAACAGACTTTAAATCTTTGATATTCATCGTTAGCTCACATTTAAATAGTTTTTACCCGCTATTTTTATTTTTGCCTAAAGTTGCAAATATTAATACATAATACTTACATATTCTCTAAAATAGCAAGCGTTTATTCATAACTTTACTGAATCTTTAAAAGATACATATAAATACTGATAAACTACAAATAATCTTCATATAAAATCTCTTAAATACCATAAACATTTCCTTAATTTAGACTATTTATGCGTAACTTTACTGATGCTTAAAAATTGAGAAAAAAATTCCAAGTTGGTGAGAAATATTTTTTATTACCCAAGTCACATATAGCGTAGATCAGGTACACCTCTGTACAGTTGTCTTTTTCTTTACCTTCTGGAGCTGTTCCCTAAAATCCAGAATTTTATACCTCACGCTTTTTGGGAATTGCTGTATCAGCGATCGCCTTTCTGAGAAATAGGCCATTAAATTAGAGATAACTGCTTAGTTATTTTTACTTATTGACTTTTTTGCTAAATTTAAGCTAGCTTAAAAATTATTTAGACAATCAAATTAGTTTAATATAGTTAAAACTAAGACGTTATAGTTATGAGTGTACAGTATGCAACTACAACAGAAGCAGCTTTTTTACTAAATATTTCCACAGGTAGATTACGAACACTTCTCAATCAAGGTCGTGTTAGAGGTGCAAGAAAAATCAAAAGACTTTGGATGATTCCATTAAATAAACGGGGAATGCCAGAAATTGCACCAGGTCGTCGTGGTCCTGAAGGTACTTGGAACAAAAATCAACGCACAGGCAATACCTTTATTCATGTTCTGCGAAAGACCATTGACTATAACCGAGACCATGGAACTACTCATCCAGCAGTTGCCGTAAAAGTAGGAGAAAAAAAAAATTATTGCCACGCTCTGAAAATTAACGGACCTTGCCAAATCGTTTATCAACCTCATCAACCCAATAGAAGTCAAGCCGGGGGAGCACGTCTGTGGATAGAAGTAGAACCACAACATATAGTGGAGCGAGTATACTTCAGTAATGGAGATTATGGTCCGCCACCGGAAGTAGTTGAGCAGCGGGCAAAAAATAAGAAGTCAAAAAATACAAGGAAACAACAGAAGCACTCAGATAAATACAGGACTTACGCAAAAGAAGAAGTTATACAACATTTGTAGGGGTTAACGGCCGTTAACTCCTACCATAAGTAGTCGTTATGCGTAAATCCTGAAATAATTTGCTTCAAAGGGAGCATTTATGCAGTATCAGAATTATTCCTTTAGTATCTCCAAGAATTCAAGTTTTGGGCGATACAGGTTTGTGGTTATCTGAAAATATTGAACAACGTACTAATATTTATAGTTTTTATTTATCGGACAAATTGAGGTGCAGAATCTGAATTTTAACTCAGACAACGCCAGATTTTTCACCTCTTCAGTCTTTCCTTATGCAATACCACCTCAGTTCAAAAAACTAAGAAACTCTCGGTTAGTTGCTCACCCGCTATTAGGTAAGTAACAAACTGAGAGTCCCAAAGTTCTATAATTTAAAGAAGATTACAGCAAGAATTCTATAATCTTGTCTAAATCCCTACTTTACTAGGACAAGGAGTTGATTACATAGTCTAGGAGACCATTGTACTCTACCAAAGCTTGAGGAGACATATCGCGAGGAGCACAACCACGATTACGAGCAAAGCTTAAAGCTTCAACATAAGGTGCAGTAGGTAAACTTAGAGCACGATAAACTTCACGCTGACCAGCAATTCCCCACTCATCAAGAGGACCAGTTCCACCAACTACTAAGCAGTAGCTGATCAAGCGCATATAGTGCTTGACATCGCGGAGACACTTCTCTTTAAAAACTGGTGTAGAGTTAGCTTGACCAGCATCATTCAAGTAAGGAAACTTCTTGATGCAAGCATCATAGGCTTCTTGAGCAACTGCATCAAGATTACCAGCTAGCTTTTCAGCTGCTTCCAGACGAGCTGCAGAGCGCTGGATAGAACCTTGTACTGATTCTAGATCGGAGCTGCTAGGAAAACGACCTGCTGCATCAGCAGCAGCAACTACTGTGGTAATAACTGATTTCATGTGTTTATTCTCTTCTGTGTTTGACTTTGTTAGATTGGTATTGAAACTTACTTAGTCTTGGCTAATCTTGACTACTCCCCTGGCTCTCTGCTGAGGGGATTCTAAGTAGATACTACACAACAGGATAAATCTCTGTTGCTCCGTTTCTTCTTAGCTGACCAAAGATATATTCTTTGGGGACAAGTCAAAGTGCCCCTACACAGTCAGCTTAAGTCTCAACTTAGCTTTCTGCTTACTTTAAAATAAAATACTTCGGATTAAAATCCGACTAGTCGCCTTTCATCCATCGCTTAAAAGACGATGGCTTTCATGCTCCCGTGTTATTTAGGTAATTAGCTTAGAGCAGCAATTACTGTATCAAAATAGCCACTTGCTTCAGCAACTAGGCTAGCGCAACGATCTTCTACTACAATAGCTCCCATGATGCGCTTTTTATCTCCTGCAAATTCATCACTAGGCTGATCTTTGATGTGAGCTGCAGCTTGAGCTTTCATGATTTGAACAGCGCGAACTGTAGATGTAGCAGGAACACCTAATGCAGTGTAGGTTTCTTTTAAACCATTTAAGCAACGGTCGTTGAGAACAGAAGCATCACCAGCAAGTAGTGCGTAGGTAACGTAGCGTAGGATGATTTCACCATCACGCAAGCAAGCAGCCATACGACGGTTAGGATAGCAGTTTCCACCAGCTTGGATTAATCCCTGGTTTTCACAGATCATTCCAGCAATAGCATCAGATACCATGCAGCTTGCGTTGCTAGCAATGGCGTTAACTGCATCAAGACGTCTGTTGCCTTGAGCAATAAATTCTTTGAGCTTATTTAATTCATCGCCACTAACAGGGGAAGTTGAGGCATCTGCTGAAACTACAGCTTTCGAAAAAGCATCTAACATTGAGCTCTCCTTAAAAATTGATTTTTTGTAACCTTGAATTGAAGTTTCTAATAAGAAGGTCTCTTTTGTCTCGCTTTCTGAGGAACAAAGTAATAATTCGTAAACAAGTAAATATTTGTTACGATTTTTCAGCCAATTAGCCAATGGGATGTCCAGAAGCTACGATCAAAACCAAATATTTAGGGTTTGCTGAAAAAGTGTTACGGGTAAGGGTAAGAAGTCAGGAGTCAACCCACCCCTAACCCCTCTCAGGAGGGCAAGGCTGTTTCAAAGTGTTGTAGATTAACGATTTAGGTAGAAAGGGAGATTAGAGAATAGTGGAACAGTAAAATTTGCCAAAATTTGCCGATTTTTCAGCCTATAAGCATCTCTTTTGCTCTAAGAGGATATTTGGTTCAATTGGTTCAAGCAGCTTAAATGACAAAAATTTGTAAATTAAGGATAATTGAGAAATTTGACTGAAATTCTGAGTATTTTGGCAAAATTTTCTAGTTATCCCCATATCTCTATTTCCTTCTGTGTTTTTCGCGAGAATTAAACAGCCCTGCTCCCAGGATGGGAAGTCAGGAGAAATGGGAATTAATTAAGAGGTAGTCAGAAAAATTAAAGGACAATTTTTCTGTGCTTGTCTGTAAAAAATGCTAATACGCATGAACTTTCTTGACCGAAAAGCTAGTACTTTTTTCAACCTAAGAAGGCTGAACCTTTATCAAAATAATTGGGTCGCGCAACCGTGCTTTTTAAGGCGAAATATTTTTAGAGAGTTGCTCAAATCCCGGTTACAAAAATAACTTCTGACTTCGTTAAATGTCAGTGCTTTTATAGTTAATTAGCAAACCCTATTTATATAAATGCCAAAATGCTAATCAATAATTAGGGTTTGCTGAAAAGGTCTTATAGATAGGGGGTAGGAGTCAGGAGTGAGAAGTCACAATTCAGGAGGAATGAGGAATTGCAGAGGATATAGTTGGAAAAATTGTTCTGAAATTTTGCTGCCCTTGTCTGCTCCAAATCCTGACATTTTCTGCTTTTGGGAGCAAAAACCTTGCACTTTACTATATAGAACCCCTAAACGGATGTATTAAACATCTCCTCCACGCATAGGGAGTAGGTCGTAGGGACGTTGCATGCAACGTCCGTACAGAGTAGGGGGAAAGAATTGATGAATA
>NZ_CEZPJD010000494.1:0-5933 GCF_983059655.1 Okeania sp. | reverse complement strand
AAGGAACATAACGTAGTTGACCATCGGGTGCATAAACAATAGTTTTAGCATTCATGATTGTGAGGTGAGGTTCTATAGGTTTTATCAACCAATTGTAAAGTTTTGTTCCAGCTTCCATAACTCTTCGATCGGGTTGATTATTATTTCCTCTAGATAATGATTGGGCTTTATTTCTATTTGTTAATCTCACTCTTAATTTAAGGATCGCTTGATTAAATTCTTCTTTGGTTACTGAAACAGTGCGATGAATTGGATCGGAATTAGCACTGACTAATATTAATTCTAAGCGGTCTTCTAAAAGTAATGGATATAAGACTACCGTATTTTTTTCTTGATGTTCTTGAAGTTCATACTTTAAGGAAAGCAACAGATCCGAACTAAGTTTTTGACCATGAGCATTTTTATCTAATTCTGAAACAATTTTTGCCACTTCTTCACTATCAATAAAATCATGAATACTCAGCAATTTATCTGACGAAATATTCTGATATTCAATCTGGTTATTGCTGACTTCATTCATTAACTGAGTGTACCTTTTCCAGAATTTTTTTTCTAGTTCTAACAATGGAATTTCAGTATATTCATCCTCATCAGTTTTTAAGTTTCCCATATATTCAAATATCTCTTGTTCCTTCAATAAATCTAGAATTTGATGTGCTTCTATGGCGCGTTTTTCTTGGAGCAATAAGTCAGCCAAAGTACGATATATTTCTGCAACACTTTCTATATAAGATTTCTGCTGTTCTACTGGTAATACTTTTAAATCTTTGCGAATAGTTTCAGTAATATTAACTGATTGTTTATAAAAGATTATTGCTAATTGAGGGTGATTTTTTCTTTCTAATAATTTACCGATATTTGCCAGGATAATTCTTTCTCCATCCTGGTTTCCATGTTGTCTATCTATAATTAAAGTATGAGTCAGAAATTGTAAAGCATCTTGATGTCGGTCTGACTCCCGATGTACTATACCAATATGATGAAGTGTAGCTGCTTGACTTTCTTTGTTGCCCAATTCTTCTCGAATAATTAATGCTTCCTGATGAGATTCCAATGCCTGAGAATTTTTGCCTTGTTCTCGATAAATTACACCTATATTATCAAGAGTTGTAGCTATACCAAAACGGTCTTGATTTTGCCGATGAATTGCTAAAGATTGTTGATAAAATTCTAAGGCTTTTGGAAATTCTTTTAAGTGACGATAAATAGCGCCAATATTATTTAAAATTGTAGCTTTTGTTGGGGGGTTAATCTTTAAAACTTGCTGATAAAAATTTATAGCTTGTTCGTATTGACCTAAATGAGAATAAACTAACCCCATATTACTTAAAATTGCACTAATATTTGCATTATCTTTTTCCTGTTGAGCAATTTTTAAAGCCTCTTGATAAAACTCTAAAGACTGGGAATATTTACCTTGAGTATCGTAAATAATAGCAATTTCATTTAAAGTACGACTAATAGCAGCACGATCGCCTTGTTGATTATGAATTTCTAATACCTGTTGCCAAGTTTCTAAAGCTGCTTCTAATTCGCCATTTTGATATTGTTGTGTAGCTCGATCGTCAAGTTGTTGTGCTTCTATTGCTAAATTTTCTTGGGCGAGGCGATCGCGCCAGCGAAACGTAGTTTTATCGCTATATTTTGTGGCCTTTTGTGCAATTGCCTTTGAATGTATATGTATTTTCTCTGTTACTAGAAATGGACACAAAACTAGGAAAAATCCAGTACCGATAATTAATTTAAAATATTTCCAATTTCTCATTTTATATTCTTTGGGTGAATTTATTTATATCCATAAACTCATTATAATTTCAACATTCTCCATACATAAACTAGTGATTTCTCTTAAATTTATCCTAGAAGCTACTAGAAATTTATACAATTACTATTAACAAGTCTTTTAATTATCTAGTTTTGATGAAAAAATTAGCCTTCAAATAGGTTAAAAATTTACCTCACAGGAAGTATTTCAATTTTAATCTGAACTCCCGTTTCCTTAACATTAGGAACATATTCAATAGTCAGCTTAGGAATACAACTCAAGCGGTCGTCCTGTAGTACTCCCGCACCATTTAATGTTAAAGCATCAAGACAAGCCCCAGCTAAATTATCTAAATCGGAATTAGTACGATGTTTACCACAAAAACTGATAGAAATAGCTGCTTTTTTAATTGGTAAGTTGACTTCTAAATTAAGCTCAGAAACTTGACGGTAAATTTCTACTTCTGCCTGATTTCTCCAAGCACGATATCGAGGTGGTAAATAAGTACCATTAGTCGTAACTCGTGGCCGTGCTTTTGGAACTACTTTCCCAGGAAGATAAAAGTTAATAATTGTGGCATTTTCAGATTCTTCAGGATCTGGAACAGAGGTCGGAAAATTTTCAGTATTGCTCAATAATGGAATAATTTGATTCACTTCTGTATCCACGTCTTCTTCAAAATTATCCTTTGACTTAGAGGAAATAAGTGGCATCTCGGGCATATTCTCCATGGCAGATAAATCTACTTTTCTATAAGCATCTAATTGTGTCCGGAAACTAGGCCAACTTTTAGCTATTTGCAGATAAGTTTCAGCACAACTTTCTGAGAAATTGCAATTCTTTTTGACCCAAGATTCCCATTCAGTGGGAGACAATAAAGCTTGAATTTCTAGCAATAATTGCCCTAAAGAATAAGCAAATGCCATAGCATTAAGGTCGTCTTGGCATTGTTTATGTTTAAAATTAATTTCTGCTATTAAGTCTTGCCAATTAATTAACATTTGATATTAGATATTATGTGAAGAAGTTGACTATATAGTGTTTCTCAGGCTAATAGGGAATAGGTAGGAACGTTGCATGCAACGTCCCTACAGATTATTTCGTTTACGGGTTATTCGGGAGCAACTAATCAAAGGGGTATTCATAATTCTTATGTTGATTACGGTTAGTCCAAATATCTTATAGCAATGTGCGCTGGCTTGCTTTACAAATGTCAGGAACTGTCCAATAGCTAAAAGTTTTATATAATAAGCTTTTTATCCCCCCTACTGCCTCTCTTGGTCAGCATTCCCTTGCGCCTAGCGGCGGCGCGGGGTCTGACCGCTATTGCCTACTGCCAAATGAGCTGCGCACAGCGCTATAATTCTTATGTTGATTCACCAACACCTTTTCTGAGCATAAAATTTAGGGGCAAACAGTTGTTCGCCCCTTCTCAAATTAGTTAATTGTTGTAGCTATAATTTTAGATAAATCAGGACTTGCGCATTACGCATGAGGTACGAAAAACTAACTTGAGATTGCTTTCCGTTCCGGACTGCTCCGCAAACCCTATCGGTCGCAATGACAGAAATAGGTTGAGGTGCGTAAGTCCTAATAAATGTGATTCATTTATTGTCAGCGTTCAGATTTCAGCTAGCTTTCTAGGTCGAAACTGCCTCTGAAAACGCCTCACCCCCTTTCTAACTTCTGACTTCTGACTTCTAACTTCTGACTTCATTAACGGCGTCGTCTAGTTCCAAAACCACCACTACGACGAGAGGGAGATAACCCGCCACTACCAAAACTACGACGTTGTTGGCGAGGTTTTGCTTGATTTGAGCGACGCAAGTCACTAGCACTAGCACCGCTTCCCGTGGAACGATTTAGATTTTGCTGCTGTCTGCGAGTATTGTTACTTCTAGTTGAATTAGTTACACCTGTAGCACGCAATGTTTGACGATTTTTCACTGCTGCTGGTGGAGCTTGATAACGTTCTTGATATCGGTTAACAGCTTGGTCATAGCTATTGCCATACCCACCATAACCAGTCATTACTCCACCTGGTTGATAAACTGGCGGTACATAGTATTGAGGTCTGAACAACATATTACTAATTGCTCCACCAACTACCTGACCTGCTATTACCCCGGCAAAAGGTGTCCAGAAGTTAGACTCTCGACGCACAATTATTGTTTCTTGTCTACCTGTTTGGGGATCGGTTTGGACTTCAGTAACGTTGTGTACATATTCAATTTTAAAGTCTGGTTTAATGTGTAAACTAGCTTGGTTGCCATTAATCTCAGCATAATTATTTTTGCCTTCCTGAATTTCTTCTTCAGTCAAACTTGCCATTTGCAAATCTGTAGTACTATACATCGGTGGTGTACCTGACGGAGTATTCAGTAACATTAAGGTATACTCACCGTTAGCATCGTTATAAGTTGCCTGTTGTACGGGATATTGTCCCTGAGTTACTTGATTTCGGTTTTGCTTAGTGAGGTTAGAAGAAATATTGGAATTTGAGTTTTGATATGATGTTGTGTTGGAACTGCCACAGGCGACAGTTGTCCAACACAATGTTAAACACATAAACAAAACAGTTAATTTACGTAACATATTATAATTTTCCCTAAACAACTTTGAGTAAGTTCTATTTATTATTCTACCTTGATGTGAAGTTCTCTCCCGTTAAATCGCAGATTATAACGGGAGACCCCGAGACCATATCAAGTTGGCTTTTGAGCAGGGAATAATTAGTCAAAAGTCATAATTTAAAAGTCAAAAGTTATAAGTCAACTGCTATAAATACCCCAGGTTTGATAGGGAATGAGTAGCAGTTGTTGTCTCACTCCCTGCTGTCTTTATTACAAAGGAATAAGTTCAGAAAAGTTTACTAATAATTGTTCATTATCTAACTCATCTCCTAAACGTGCTGGAGAAAAATGTATTTGAATACCTCGTAGTTTTTCTTGATAATGCAGATTAATTAAGGCTTTTAGTGCTGTAGTCATTGCATCCATACTAGCAAGATCGGCTTCAATATCTGGTACTTCTCCCTCGAAAGCAACTGTGAGCATGACTACTAAGTTACCAGTAGGTGATAAAGTTAGGAGTTGATCATCTGCTTCATAATCTTCATTGTCCCCAGAGCTTAGGTAACGAGAAGCTGAGTCTGTAAAGAGTTCGTCAAAGAAATCTCCTGCTTCTCCTTCATTCCAAATTACATCTCCCTCATTAGCAGCAGACTGCCAATAGGTATCATATTGTAGCAGACTCTGACAGACTTCAACGAGTTCCTCTCCTGCTACTTCCAAGTTACCTTCTGATGCAACTATTTCCCTTACAGCTCGATTCAAAACACCCAAGAAAGGCGTTACCTCTGAACCCGCTAGGTGGAGAAATAAACGAGAGACAACAAATCGAGTTTTACCTGTAAATTTTTTGAAACTATCTTGCCAAGAACTCATAATTTACCTTCAAAAAAATCCAAAAATCCAAAAATCCAAAAGTAATAAAGACTAATTATATCATGTTTGAATAATTAGTTATGATAAAAATTCAGTGGTTAGTAGCTAATAATATCTATATTTTGTCTTTTTGCTGCCAAGTATGTTTAAAGTTGAAATCAAAATGCTATTTAGTGTTTATTTAGGTAATCACATAATCTATATCAGTATAATTATTGGTTCTTCTTTTTTTGATACTCCCTGTTTGTTGCACGCGGTATCTTCCTTTGCCTACCCTCCTCAGAATTGAGTCTGTGGTGAACTCAAGAGATTCAGTTATAGAAAGTGAACGCGCACCAAGCAGGTAGAAAAATGCTTCCATTTCCGTTCTACTAAACTTACCCAAACTTACCCATACACGATTGCATAAGCTTTGGAGCTAGCTTCCTGCTTTGCGTTCCGCAATGCTGCGCAAACACAGAAGACCACTGACCGCAGTCTGTAACTTATCTTCTCCACAGGCTTCAATTCGCTCTTGACTCAAGCTACTGATACACATAGTTTTTCAGGTTGATAGCAGCGTTAAAGTCTCTATCAGCTTCAAAACCGCATTCACTACATTTGCTAACGCAAAGCTGCGCTAACATAAGTTCTCAAGTGCAAGGGCATTTTCTGTTGATGCCCACAGTTTGAACATATTTGAGAACTTGGGTAAAATCTATCAGCTATGACTAATTCACTGC
>NZ_CEZPJD010000493.1:0-5937 GCF_983059655.1 Okeania sp. | reverse complement strand
CAGTGATAAAATCAATAATTTATATCATGTATGCTGGTATCATTTGTGTAAATTTCAAAGTAAATTTTATCTAAAATATTAGTGATTTTTTAGCCGATACGGAAAATATAATTTTTGGTTAATTTAGCTTGACAGAATAATCAGAGAGGTTTATAATCCGGCAAGTCCAATACAGTTAAATAGGAGTAAAATTTAAGTGAGTAATAATGAACCGATAAATTATGGTCGTTACTATTGGTATGTGCGAGTAACTAAAGATATAGCAGAAAAAGGAGAACAATACGTTCAAGCAGATGAAGCACAAGTAAAAGATGGTGTTTTATTATTCCTTCAGCATAAAGATGAAGGAGCAACAATTAATATGGCTTTTGCTCCAGGGACTTGGTTAACTGCTTATGTAACTTCTTATCAGCAAAAAAGTTAGATAGCTATATCAATTACTGCAAAATAGCTTCTCAATAGAAATCAGAAACAAAAATATTTTTTGTTAGTAATAAAAACAAGACTTACCGAATAATTAATAATTTAATAATTCTGGTTTAAAGCCTCTCCTTTTAAGGGGAAAAAGCAGTCGTTAGCGGAGCTTTCTGAAGGGTGGGATGGCGAGGAGACACTCTTGCAGAGCCACTCCGTTAACGCCATATCTAATCGACCAAGAGCAAAGAAATAATATTTCCTTATACTCTAATTCCGTAACGGTTTTAACCAGAGGTAATTATCAATTATCCATTAATGAAATAGGAGGCGGAAGTAGGGTTTGAAATTGCTTTCCGTTATGGACTGCTGTGCAAACCCTGTCGGTTGCTTTGGACAGAAATACGTTGAACCAGATTTGATATGACATCCTGAAAGCGAATTGGTATAATAATTAGCATTTGGCTATAAAATTCCACATCCAAAATAACCATGAGCAACAGTATATTAGACGATCGCTTTTTTACCAGACCCACCGATGGTCAAATTTTCTCATTCCCGATATTAATAGTGGGTGGCTCCACAGCAGCATACTCGGCAACCCTGGGTGCATTAAAAGCGGGTGCAAATGTTTGCCTTGTACAACCAAAACAAATATTAGGCGGACAATTTACAACCCAAGCATTACCTGCTTCCGACGATCCTCAACTAGAAAAAAAATTTAATCCAGGGGAAATATACGAAGATAAAGTAGACCGAGACAAATACGCTTTTTCTAAGACTCAATGGCAATTCCGCGAACGTAGTCGGGAACTCCAACCACTTAATGGTCAGAAAATTGATAATCCTGGTGGGGGTTGGGTAAGTAATTTTGCCACAACAACTGTAGTTATGGCACAAGCACTTAACGAAGCGATCGAAGATTTTCTCAGCAACGGCCAATTAACCCTGATTCCTTTTGCTGAACCTGTAGAAGTCTTATTTAGTCAGTCTCCCAATGAACAGCGAAAAGTAACGGGTGTTGTATTTCAGGATGTGCAAAATAATCAACGTTTTACTGTCAATGCTCAAATTACCATTGAAGCGACAGACTTGGGCGACTTACTAGAATTGGGAAATATTGAATCCAGAATTGGACAAGAATCACAAAACGAAACAGGTGAACCATTTCTTCCCCAACAACCTTTTCCCGAATGTCAACAGTCAATCACTTTTTGTGCTGCTGTGGAAAAAACTGCTGAGGGAGGAGGTGTTCCCATAGGTAAACCAGAAGGTTATGGTGTCGAACCTTGGTTACAGACAGATAAATTTACCAGCACTTTTCAAGGGCGAGCATTTTTTGAGCGGTTTGCAATTTTTACTTATCGACGGATAAGACGTCTCAAGGAAGGATATATCCCAACTACGAGTAATGGTGATGTGACTATCCTCAATTATGAGTCCAATGATTATAAAGCGGGTCTGTTGACTGGGGTGAGTCGGAGCGATCGCCAAAAACATCTTCAGCAAGCAAGAGAATATACTCAAGCTTATATTTATTACCTCCAGTCGCAAACATTAAAAACAAACAATTGGGTATTAATAGGTAAGGTAGGGGAATTAAAACCACGGGGAGATTTGACTTGGACGAATGATGGTATTGCTCTGGAACCCTATATCCGCGAAGCAAGACGAGGGATAGCATTAACAACTATTGTTTACCGAGATACTGCCCAACAATATTATGGCGAACAAGCACGAGGACATTGTTTTGAGGATAGCGTTGGTATCGGTCATTATGCTTTATTTGATATTCATCCCACTGATAACCCCAACCATCTTATTTTCAACAGTAAAGATGAGATGAAATGTTTGCCTTTTACTATTGCGTTAAAAGCAATGGTACCCATCAATACAGATAACCTGATTCTGTCGGCGAAAAGTATTGGTACAACACATTTGAGTAATTCTGTATATCGGATGCACGCCGTTGAATGGGCGATCGGCGAAGCAGGGGGTCATTTAGCTGCTTTTGCTCTGAATGAAGGGGTGGATATTCGGACTATTGCTACAAATAAACGACTGATTTATAAATTTCAGGGTTTATTAACTCGTAATCAAATTCCCCTATTTTGGTATAACGATATTGCCCATGACGATCCAGACTTTGAGGCGATACAAATTCTCGCTGTGGCAGGTTTTGTACGGACAGAAAATTACAATCATTTATATTTTAATCCAGAGGGAACAGTTAACCGGGCAGTTGTTTCAGTGGCGGTGGTAAATGTGATGGGTTTTGAGTGGTTGAACCCTGAGTTTCCCACTTTTGTTGATGTACCGAAGGAGAATTTTGCTTATCGTGCAGTTGAAACTATGGCAGCAAAAGGTATTGTTTCGGGGGTGGGTAATGGATATTTTGCTCCAAATTTACAATGTACGCGGGAGCAGTTGGCATTTATTGTTGGTAAAAGTGGAGATTTTGATGTGTTTCAGTTATTTGGTACTTCCGGTACACCTCTAGATGCTCAACCTTTGAAACGACGGGAGTTGTCAAGGATTTTATATCTGGTGTTGCGATCGCAATATGGCATTGATTAAATATTAGACTTCTTGCAGAAGTCAGGGAATAGGAGGGGATGAAATTGTTGATTCTATATCTTGAAATTGATTTAATTAAAACTTTTGCAAGAGGTCTATTTTTTTTGTTGGGAAACCAAACCCCTCCAGAATGCGATCGCCACCCTTAAAGAGTTTGTTGTTGTAACCAAGTCTCTGCCCAAACTGCATCCTTTTCTGATAATTCTGGTACTGGTTTTTGAGTGTAATCTATTTTTAAATCGTAACTGCCAACATCATAAATATTATTTAATAAAGCTTGTAAATCTATAATTAGTTCCGTATCTTCTGGGCGTAACGGCAATGGAAATTCAGGGATTTTATTTTGGATATTAAAGGCATATAAATCTGCTCTTGGTCGTTGCTTTCCGCGACTAACTAAAATCCGATAGTGACTTTTAATATTCTGATTTGAAATAGGCATTCGTTGACCGCGACGCAGTAAATCTATTTCGATAAAATTAGTCAAACTATCTAAAATTTTTTCTCGTTTTTCTAGATATATTTCTCTACCTTTTCCACCTCTTTTATTAGAAGGAGATAATATTTCTATGGTAGTTACAACTTCCTTAGTTGCTACTTCTTGAATTTCCAAATATCCTTGGCGAATAGTTATAGGTATTGGCAGAGTTACTGTTATAGGTTTTGTGGAAGTTGCTGTTGTTGCAACAGTCGATTCTGTAGAATTTGATGTGTTAACTTGACCTTTTTTCGACAGCACTGAAATATCAGGAAGACCAACCAGTACAGATTCTGTATCCTTTTCTTCATACATTCTGACTTCTACAGAAACAAAATATTTTGGACGTAGTTGGGGAGATAATAACTGAGCAAGATTGGTAATGAAGAAGAGATGTAATCCAGGCCATAAATCAGGATGTTCTAAATATGGGTCCATACCAGGAAATGGGGATGGCATTAATTTTTCTCCTTTGGTTTTGATTAATTATAGCAAGTATTAAAATTCTTTTGGTTTTAATTATATTTTAACAAAATTTTCTAGGCAGGAATAATACCTACCTTGATATTTTTCAATCAATTTATAATCATTGAACTTCTCGCCATAAATGCCAAGCCCAGGCAGGTTTATATCCGAGTTTAGATGCAATTGTTAAACAGTCTCCTAATGTAAATTTTTTAGAGCGTTGATCTTCTAAAAGACTGTAATAAATCCACCCTTGACGGTAGCCATTATATTTTTGAATTTCTATTAGTTAGTCAACAATAATTTGATGTTCTGGATTGACATAAAAGTTGTTCATTTTTTTGATTTATTTTGATGTTCTACAACTTCTATCGTGAGTTAACTAAATAGGTTTTTCGGGGCAAATTAAGCTACATTTTTGTCTCATTATTAGCACTGCACCAAAAAGTGAGCCAAAACTGAGCCAAGTGAACTTTGGATAAATGTTATAAAATAAAAGATGTGTAAATTAAGTAGAAAAAATAAGTATGGCAGCTACTATTGCAGCATCTAAACAAGGTCTAAAAATTATTGATATGGCTAGAAAAAAGAAAGGATGGAATAAGTGTGAAAGTGCCTGGTATGATATGGCTACAACTTCCAGATCAACACTAAAGCGGTTTTGGCAACAAATAGCAATTCAACAAGAAACATTTATAAATATTTGCAAAACTGTGGGGGTTAATTGGGAAGAAATAGTAGATAATAACCCACTATCTCGAAGTAAGAAAAAAGATTTTTTTGCTTATGATTATGCTTGGGTGGGACGAGAAAATTTAGTTGTTGAATTAACCGATAAAATTAAAGATACTTGTCGGGTTGCTATTATTGTTGGTATTGCAGGTATTGGTAAAACGGCATTAGCTGAAAAAGTAGTATCAGAACTAGATTGGAATAAGTTTCACCAGGAAAATTTTGAGTTAGATAACCAAGCTTCAGATTTTGTTAGTGTGGCAAGTCGATGGTTAGAAAAGTGGGGCGATCGCCTCCAGGAAGAAGACCGCAGGGATACCCAAAGATTATTAAATCGGTTAGTGAAGCGGTTACGGGATAATGAATATTTGATATTGATAGATTCTGTGGAAAATATTATGGAGGGAAATGAGCAGGAAGGTTGGAATAATTTCCGAGATGAATGGTGGGGGAAATTTTTTGAGAGTTTCTTAGGAGCAGAATCTTGTCACAGTCAAATCATTTTAACTTCCCAAGATTTTCCCCATCAAATACCAGAGCGTTATAAAAATTTCTGGTACTGCCTACCATTGAGTGGGTTAACTGATTCGGAACAGTTAGAATTATTCGAGAAAACTGGGTTAGAGGGAGATGCAGATTCACCAGGTTGCGAATATTTAAAACGTATTGGTGCTGCTTATGAAGGTCATCCTCTGGCATTGCGTGTAATTTCTGGGGAGATAGGTGCTAAACCTTTCAATGGTAATGTTGTAGCTTACTGGAAAAAGTACGGACATGAAATAGAGGAAGTAGAAAAGGCGATTGCTGAAGCTAATCAGGGAATAATAGAGGGTGCTGAGGACGAGTGGAAATTGGATCGATATACTCGCAAACTCCGAAAAAATGTGCAAGAACGTTTGGAAAAAACTTTTGGCAGACTGAAACAGGATGCGATAAATAGTTATCGGTTATTATGCGAGGGTTCGATTTATCGTTGTGCAGTACCGGAAAAGTTTTGGTTGAATCATTTGGCAGATTGGGATTGTGATGAGGATGAAGCAGAATTAGCTTTAGAGGTTTTAAGCGATCGCTATTTGGTTGAGGAAGTTGTGGAAAATGATGATTTATTGGTAAGGCAGCATAATTTAATTCGTAGTGTAGCATTAGAACACCATAAAAAATTGGAGGATGAGGATGAATAATATGATGCCGTCTGGAGAATTTGTTTTGGGAGAGCTTGGTATTGAGTTGGGAGATATTAAGTCAATTAAACCACCTCGGAAAAGGTCTCA
>NZ_CEZPJD010000492.1:0-5944 GCF_983059655.1 Okeania sp. | reverse complement strand
GAATCTGCCCACCAAAATATGAATCAAGAAAGCTGGTTAAAAATATTACAAAAAAATCGAATAATTGCTGTTATTCGTGCCTCAGAAATTGAGATTGGTAGGAAAATGGCAAAAGCAGTTGCTGCTGGTGGTATTCGCATAATAGAAATTACTTGGAACAGTCATAAAGCATCAGAATTAATTACTTTACTCCGCTCTGAATTACCCACTTGCATCATTGGTACAGGCACATTATTAACCATAGAAGAGTTACAAAAAGCACTCAAAATTGGTTGCCAATTTATCTTTACGCCACATACTAACCCTGCTATGATTCAAACAGCAAAAATAGCAGCTGTTCCGATTATTCCAGGCGCTCTTTCTCCTACAGAAATAGTTACTGCTTGGCAGGCAGGAGCTAGCTGTGTTAAGATATATCCTATTTCATCAGTAGGAGGCGCAACTTATATCACAAGTTTGCAAGGACCTTTAGGAGAAATTCCTCTAATTCCCACTGGTGGAGTTACCTTAGAAAATGCTAAAGAATTTATCAAAGCAGGTGCAATTGCTGTAGGTTTATCGGGGAAATTATTTCCCAAAGATTTAATAATTGCTCAAAATTGGGAAGCGATCGCCAAAAAAGCTCAGACTCTTGTTAAAGAACTTTCCACTAAAAATTGAACCTAAAATTTAATAGAAATTTCCATAAAAAAGGGAGTAGAAAGCTTGCATATAAAGTGCTTAAAGAGTAGGGTAAAATAATTGATTTATATAGTGCGATAATTGATTTTATTTTTGATTATTGGATATGTCTAATCAAAATAATCTACTTCCAAATCACATCATAAATTTTGTTTTAATTAGGTAGAAAACATGAAAAACTTAGTTAGTTCTCAAAAATGGTATCAAGTTGGTAAAATATGTGCGACTACAGCACTAACTATTACTACTTTTTTCTCCTGGTCAATACCAACAGAAGCTAGTGGATGGGAAAATCTAATTGCCACGAGAATGTTAGAATTACAGCAATCAGCCGAACGTTGGATTTCAATTGACTTATCAACTCAAAGATTAATTGCCTGGGAAGGAAATAAAGCAGTTTATGCAGTGATAGTTTCCACAGGTAAATCATCAACCCCTACTCGCTTAGGTACTTTCAGAGTACAGACAAAATATCGCAGTACAAGAATGACCGGACCCGGTTACGACGTTCCCGACGTTCCTTATACTATGTATTATGATGGGGGAATGGCAATTCATGGTGCTTACTGGCATAATATGTTTGGCACCCCAGTTAGTCATGGTTGTACTAATGTAGCAGTCAATCACGCCAAATGGTTGTTTGACTGGGCATCAGTGGGGACACCTGTAGTCGTGCATGAATGAAGGGAATCAGAAGTCAAAAGTCAGAAGTCAGAAGTCAGAAGTCAGAAGTCAGAAGTCAGAAGTTAGATTTGATAGGCTAAAAATGTGACAGTACAATAGATATCTCCTCGAAAAGAGAGAGTAGGGAGCTGAAATTCTTTTGTATTCTTCTGTTGCCTGTTGCCTGTTGCCTTGATTAGTTAGAGATGTCTAATTTAACAAAACTGATATAGCGCTACGCATTAAGGTATTTGACATGAATAGAAGCTGAAATTCTTTTGTATTCTCCTGTTGCCTGTTGCCTGTTGCCTGTTGCCTTGCGCGTAGCGCTTAAAAATCAAAGTCGATACTGCCCAAATACATCTCTAGCAGCACGGTGCAAAAGTGAATGAGTGTAAACTAATGATTTCATATCCTTTGTATATCCCCCACCAATAACGGAAGCAACCGGATAACCTCCTGCTACACAGGTACTCAAGACTTGCATCTCCCGTCGGAATATTCCTGTATTTGTCAAAGCTAATTTTCCCAAAGCATCATGAATATGAGTATCAACTCCAGCATCATATAACACCAAATCAGGCTTTACTTGTGACAACAAGTCTGGTAAATATTCGGCTAAAGTCTGTAAATAGAGGTCGTCATCCATTCCCTCTGGTAAGGGTACATCTAGATCGCTAATTTGTTTTCTACTAGGAAAATTGATACCGCAGTGCATAGAAAATGTAAATACAGTCCGATCATTTTGGAATATCCAGGCAGTGCCATCTCCCTGATGTACGTCTAAATCTACAATTAGGATTTTTTGAGCTAATTCTAATTTTTGGATAACCCGGGCAGCGATCGCTAGATCGTTAAAAATACAAAACCCAGAACCATAATTAGGAAACGCATGATGAGTACCACCAGCAGTATTACAAGCTAAACCATGTTTGAGTGCCAACTGCGCCGTTAACACAGCACCACCCACAGCAATACAAGTTCGATTTGCTAATGCTTCACTCCAAGGCAACCCGATACGTCTTTGTGCTTTTGGATCTAAAGTACCGTTACAATATCCTTCTATATAGTCGCGATCGTGAACTAATTCTATCCATTCCAAAGGTGGTAGTTGTGGAATAAAAAAATGCGATTTTTCTGTCACCCTATCCTCTAGTAGCATTTCATAAAGTAGTTGAAATTTTGCCATTGGGAAGCGATGACTAGGTGGCATCGGTGCAACATAATTAGGATGATAAATAATTGGTAAATTCATAAAAGGGCAGGAGAAAAACTTAATTATAATTCAGTACTAGGAGCAGGTACAGAGTTTATAATTGCTTTATCCAGGCAATAAAATCAATTACTTATAGCAATGAGGGCTGGTATATTTACAAATTTCAGGATTTGCCCAATAGCTAAAAGTCTTATATTGTCGGCAATTTATTCCTCCTGTTGCCTGCGCACAGCGCTATACCTAGTGCAGGACGGTGGAAATAACTGATACTAAATCCGGTTATGAAAAGCGAATTTGTCCAAATTCTTCTAACTCTTCTGCCTTCTGCCTTACCTTTACAATAAACCTCCTATGTAAATCGGATTTGGTATGACCAGTTAAAAAATCCTCAAACAATTACAAATCAAAAATAATTGACTTTTAACTGCCAAATGTGCATTTTACATTCTGGAAGCGATGTGTGCGGAGATGGTTCCGCACTTTAAAAGCGCCGTAGAAAACCTCACCAATTAGTACTTAATGCATCACTTTTAACTTCCGAGCAGTGGCACTAGTGATTCATAACACAGCCTCAGAGTTAGATAGAGCTATTATATAATTACCATAATTATTCACTCTAGAGCAATGACCATCAGACTACCAGGATATCAAATCAAACAAAAGCTCTATGAAGGTACTCGTACCTTAGTTTATCGAGGCATTCGAGTAACAGACTCTCAGACAGTCGTGCTCAAATTTATGTGTAACGAATATCCAACTTTTAACGAACTGTTATACTTCCGCAACCAATATACTATTACCAAAAACCTCAATTTACCAGGGGTTGTCAAATCCCTAAGTTTAGAAACCTATGGCAACGGTTATGCTTTAGTGATGGAAGACACTGGGGCCATATCTCTAGACAAATATGGCTCATTAGACTTAACAACTTGTTTAAAAATAGCAATTCAACTAGCAGATATATTACACAAACTATATCAAAATCGAGTTATTCATAAAGATATTAAACCAGCAAATATACTGATTCATCCCCAGACTCAACAAGTAAAATTAATCGATTTTAGTATTGCTTCAGTGCTACCTTTTGAAACTACTGAAATTAAAAATCCCAAATTATTAGAAGGAACTTTAGCTTATATATCTCCAGAGCAAACTGGACGCATGAATAGAGGAATAGACTATCGCAGCGACTTTTATTCACTGGGAGTCATGTTTTTTGAGATGCTCAACGGAAAATTACCATTTGATGCAGCCGATCCAATGGAATTAATACATTGTCATTTGGTTAAAAAACCTCAAATGATTGATTCCCAAATACCGACTCCCTTGGTTAATATTATTCACAAATTGATGGCTAAAAATGCCGAAGACCGTTATCAGAATGCTTTGGGTTTAAAATACGACCTAGAAAAATGTCTTTCTCAATGGGAAAAGGTGGGGAAATTTGAGACTTTTAAGTTGGGAGAGCGGGATATAAGCGATCGCTTCCTGATTCCTGAAAAACTGTATGGTAGGGAAAAAGAAGTTCAAACTTTACTAGATGCTTTCGAGCGGGTGGCAATCCCCCCTCAATCCACCCTGGGAAAGGCAAATCCCCCCCATACCCCCCTTAGTAAGGGGGGGGGAAGTTCAGAAATGATGCTAGTGGCAGGATTTTCTGGAATAGGTAAAACAGCAGTGGTGAATGAAGTTCACAAACCCATAGTCAGGCAGCGCGGGTACTTTATCAAAGGAAAATTTGACCAGTTTAAACGCAATATTCCTTTTAGTGCTTTGGTACAAGCTTTCCGAGACTTGATGAAGCAACTGTTGAGTGAAAGCGATATCAAACTTGATGAGTGGAAGGCAAAAATCCTTAATGCTGTAGGGGAGAATGGGCAAGTTATTATCGAAGTAATTCCAGAGTTAGAGAAGATTATTGGCGAGCAACCAAGCGTTCCTGAGTTGTCGGGAAGTGCAGCCCAAAATCGCTTTAATCTGTTGTTTCAAAAATTTATTCAGGTGTTCGCAACAGAAAGTCACCCTTTAGTTATCTTTATTGATGACTTACAGTGGGCAGATACAGCATCTCTGAAATTGATGCAACTATTGATGGAGGGTGGAGAAACTGGCTATTTGCTTTTGTTGGGAGCTTATCGGGATAATGAGGTATTTGCAGCTCATCCGTTGATGCTAAGTTTAGATGAAATTGCCAAATCTGGAGCAGCTTTAAACACTATAACTCTTTCTCCTTTAAGCAAAACTGACTTAAATTATTTAGTGGCAGATACTCTGAGTTGCGAGGGAGAAATTGCCTTACCTTTAACTGAATTAGTATATGGAAAGACTAAGGGAAATCCGTTTTTTGCTACCCAATTTCTCAAGGGGTTGCATGAGGATGGGTGGATTAGTTTTAATTTTGATGTGGGTTACTGGCAGTGCGACATGACACGAGTGCGAGAATTGGTGCTATCTGATGATGTGGTAGAGTTTATGGTAACAAGATTGCACAAGTTGCCAACAGCAACTCAGGGGACATTAAAGTTAGCAGCCTGTATTGGTAATCAATTTGACTTGGAGACTTTGGCTATTGTTTGTGAGAACTCACAAGAAGATACAGCAGACAGTTTATGGAAGGCTTTGCAAGATGGTTTTATACTTCCTCAAAGTGAGGTTTATAAGTTTTACCTGAGCCGTGATGATGCTAGGGAAAATACTCCAACAAGTGAAAATGCCCAATATCTTTTTTTGCACGATCGGGTGCAACAAGCTGCTTATTCTCTGATTCCTGACGCACAAAAACAAACTACTCACTACCATATCGGACAACTGCTTTTAGAGAAAATTCCACCAGAAGCAAGAGAAGAACGAATTTTTGAGTTGGTAAGTCAATTTAACTATAGTAAGAATTTAATTGTTAAACAGGAAGAGTGTAACCAACTTGCTGAACTCAACTTGATAGCTTGTCGCAGAGCTAAGGCTTCAGCTGCCTATAATGCTGCTTTAGAATATTGCGATATTGCCCTAAATTACCTGGAAAAAGAAAGTTGGCAAAACCAGTATGACTTGACGCGGGATTTACACTTACTTGCCATTGAATTAGAGTATCTAAACTCCCATTTTGATCGTTCCAGAGAACTAGCCAATTCAACGCTGAAATACACCGAAGATGTCTTGGACAATGTGGCAATATGCAAACTCAAGGTTCAATCCTATATCATTCAGAATCAGATGTTGGAAGCCATTAATACTGGCATATACGCCTTGCAATTACTAGATTATTCTTTGTTAGATACTCCTGATCTTGAGATTGCCGATCTAAACATCCCTCCACTGGAAGCGATTGATACTCTTAAAGAAGTAGACGATCCAAAGAAATTAGCGAAGATTGAACTCCTTGCCAGC
>NZ_CEZPJD010000491.1:0-5953 GCF_983059655.1 Okeania sp. | reverse complement strand
ATGAATAATTAATAATTAATAATTAATAATTAATAATTACCTCTTTAAAACTACTGACTACTGACTACTAAAAAAAATGACTTTAAATCAAATTGAACGACAAGCAATAGCTAAAAAACTGACAAATCTCTCTGATAAAAAACGGATAGCTTTAATAGAATTACTGACTAAGGAAGGAATAGATCCACTCAAATTACCGATCGCTCCTGCCATCAGAAAATCAAATAGATTTCCTCTATCCTGGACACAAGAACGACTGTGGTTCCTCAACGAGCTAGAGGGAGAAAATGCCACCTATAATGATTTATGGGCGTTTTCTATGACAAGCAATATTAACCTTGAGACTCTACAATCAGCTTTAGCAGAAATTGTCCGTCGCCATGAAATATTGAGGACTCGGTTTGAATCAGTTAACGGCGTACCTTTACAGATAGTTGAACCAGACATTAGCCTTAAAATCGAAATTACTGACTGGCAAAATCTAGACTCTACTCAACAACAGATAGACCTAGAAAAATATCTCCAGCAAGAAAGAATAAAACCTTTTAACCTGACCACAGGTCCCTTACTACGAGTAAACCTGGTGAAACTTTCAGCTAGAGAATCAATATTGTTGATAATAACGCACCATATTATCTGGGATATTTGGTCACTAGGAATCTTTTTCAAAGAACTCTCAATTTTATACACTACCTATAGTCAGGGTGAGACATTTCCCTTACCAAAATTACCAATTCAATATGCCGACTTTGCAGTTTGGCAAAGACAATATTTGAGTGGAGAAATATTAGAAACTCAACTAAATTACTGGAAGCAAAATTTAGCAAATGCACCTGAATTATTACAATTACCAACCGATAGATCTCGACCTACAGTTCAAACTTACCAAGGTACAACTCAAACTTGGCATTTAGATACAGAGTTAACCGAGAAGTTACAAAATTTGTCTCGCCAGAATGGTACAACCTTATTTATGACTCTGTTAGCAGCATTTGCTACATTACTATATCGTTACAGCGGTCAGTCAGATATTTTAATAGGTTCGCCCATAGCTAATCGTAACCGCAGTGAAATTGAGTCATTAATCGGCTTTTTTGTCAATACTCTAGTATTAAGAACTGCATTTGTGGATAATCCCAGTTTTGAAGAGTTACTAGCACAAGTGAAGGAAACAACACTGAAAGGATATGAGCATCAAGATGTGCCTTTTGAGAAAGTGGTAGAAGCATTGCAACCACAAAGGTCTTTGAGTTATTCACCTCTGTTTCAGGTAATGTTTGTTTTGCAGAATGTGCCACGGAATGCAGTGATGGGTGAGGTAGAATTACCTGGTTTGAATAGTGTTATTGATTCACAAAGAAAAATTGCTAGATTCGACCTAACCTTGACATTATCGGAAACTGAGTCTGGGTTATTAAATGAATGGGAGTACAACACTGACTTATTTGATAGTTCAACTATTGAGCGGATGGCAGGTCATTTCCAGAATTTGTTGTCAGCAATTGTGGAAAATCCGGCACAGAAGGTAGATGAATTACCCCTGTTGAGTGCAGCAGACAGTCATCAATTATTAGTGGAATGGAATGATACAGCAGTTGAATATCCACAGTCGCAATGTATTCATCAATTATTTGAACAACAAGTTGAAAAAACACCGGATGCAGTAGCAGTAGTATTTGAGGGGGAACAATTAACATATCAACAGTTAAATACTAAAGCGAATCAGTTAGCTCACTATTTACAGAGCTTAGGTGTGAAACCGGAAACATTGGTAGGTATTTGTGTAGAACGTTCTGTAGAAATGGTAGTAGGATTATTGGGTATTCTCAAAGCTGGTGGTGCTTATGTACCATTAGACCCCAGTTATCCAAAGGAACGTTTAGCTTATATGTTAGAAGATGCTGCTGTGTCAGTGTTGCTAACTAGCGAGTCAATATTAGAAAACTTGCCAGAACACTCAGCACAAGTGGTATGTTTGGATAGTAACTGGGATGCTATTGCTAATCAGAGTATTGATAATCCAGTTAATACGGCGACTCCAGAAAATTTGGCTTATGTAATCTATACATCAGGTTCTACAGGGAAACCAAAAGGAGTTCAAATCTGCCACTATTCTGTAGTCAATTTCTTAGTATCGATGAATAGCGATCTAGGATTAACTGCAGAGGATACCTTGAGTGCAATTACTACTATATGCTTTGACATCGCAGCTTTAGAGTTATATCTCCCACTGACTGTAGGAGCAAAACTTGCTATAGTTTCACGTCAAGTAGCAACTGATGGTAATTTGTTATTGGATTATTTACAAAAATCATCTACCACAGTAATGCAAGGAACTCCTGCTACCTGGGAAATGCTCTTAGTTTCAGGTTTATCAGAGCAAAACTTGGGAATTAAAATTCTATGTGGTGGAGAAGCTTTATCTGTTCAATTAGCTGGTCAACTTAAGAAAAGTTGTGCCGAATTATGGAATTTGTACGGCCCGACAGAAGCTACTATTTGGTCAGGAATTTACTCTGTGGAAGATAGTTCAAAGCTATCAGAAAGTGGAAAAGTAACCGTACCAATTGGTCATCCTATTGCCAACACTCAAATCTATATTCTCGATCGCTCTGGTCAACCAGTACCTATAGGAGTAGCGGGAGAACTGCATATTGGCGGTGCTGGTTTAGCTCGTGGTTATCTCAACCGACCAGAATTGACAGCGGAAAAATTTATTCCTAACCCTATTAAAGAAAATATATCCCTTCTGCCTTCTGCCTTCTGCCTTCTGCCTTCCCTCTATAAAACAGGAGACTTAGCTCGATATTTGCCCGATGGCAACATAGAATATCTCGGTCGCATTGATAACCAGGTGAAACTCCGAGGTTTCCGTATTGAACTTGGAGAAATAGAATCAGCTCTATCAACCCATCCTCAAATACAGCAAACCGTAGTTATTTGTCGAGAAGACAGTCCAGGAAATAAACGACTGGTAGCTTATATAGTTGCTTCTGAGTCAGAAGTCGATAAAAAAGAGTTGCGACGATACTTACAATCAAAGTTACCAGAATACATGGTACCGTCTGTCTTTGTATTGTTAGAAACTCTCCCACTAACTCCCAATGGCAAAATAGACCGCAAAGCTTTACCTGCACCAGATATAGATTTAACTAGCTCCGATGAATATGTTCCACCTCAAACTCCTACTCAAGAAATTATTGCTAATATCTTTGCAGAAGTTTTGGCAGTAACTCAAGTAGGCATCCACGACAACTTCTTCGATCTGGGAGGTCATTCCCTCCTGGCAACTCAAGTAATATCTCGCATCCGCCAATCCTTGGAAGTAGAAATTCCGCTCAAAGCACTATTTGAATTTCCTACTGTCGCCCAACTAGACCAAAATCTCAAACAGTTAACTGAGAGCTCAACCAAAATTCACAGACCAGCTATTCAACCCATCCCCAATAAAGTTGAACCCCTACCCCTATCCTGGGCACAAGAAAGACTCTGGTTTATCGACCAACTAGAAGGAAGTAGCACAACCTACAGTGATTCTGGAGCGTTACGTATTACAGGCAATCTTAACTATGATGCTCTCAACTCAGCAATCTTAGAAATTATTCGTCGCCATGAAGTGTTACGCACTCGATTTGAAGCGATCGACGGTACTCCCGTACAGATAATTGAACCAGATATTAACTTCCAACTAGAAATTAATGATTGGCAACATCTATCTCCTACTCAACAGGAAACAGACTTGCAAAAATATCTCCGGCAAGAAGCTGCAACACCTTTGAATCTTCACACAGGTCATCTGCTACGAGTTACTCTACTGAAATTTTCAACCACAGAATCAATATTAGTAGCGACAATGCACCATATCATCACAGATGCTTGGTCAAATGGGATATTTATCAAAGAGTTTTCTACTCTCTACAATGCTTATAGCCAAGGAGAAAAATCGACCTTAACTGAATTGCCTATCCAGTATGGTGATTATAGTGTTTGGCAACGACAGTGGTTAAGGGGAGAAGTTCTAGAAAATCTGCTTTCTTATTGGAAACAACAACTTGCTAGCGCTCCTGCCACTTTGGAATTACCATTTAAGAAGAAAAAAGGAGAGGTAACAACTGGAGAAAGTCAGGTTGAATCTTTTACGATCTCTACTACAGTGGCAGAAAAACTCCATACTTTGAGTCGTCAAGAAGGTGTCACTTTATTTATGACAATGCTGGCGACTTTACAAACTCTTCTAAGTCGTTACACAAATTCTGACGATATTGTTGTGGGTACTGATATTGCTAATCGCAACCAAGGGGAAACAGAATCTTTGATTGGATTTTTTGTGAATCTGCTGGTGTTGCGAACTAACTTATCAGGCAATCCAACTTTTAAAGAGTTGCTAAAGCGAGTGCAGGAGGTGACATTAGGAGCTTATGCTCATCAAGATTTACCATTTGCTAAGTTGGTAGATGTTTTACGACCTGAGAGAAAAGATAATACAACTCCTCTATTTCAGGTGTTGCTTGTGTTTCAGAATACTCCAATATCCAAGTTTGAATTTCCTAATTTAACTATTGAACCTTTGCCGTTCGATAATGGAGTAACTAGGTTTGATTTAGCTATATTTGTTGAAGAAACTGAGGCTGGAATTACTTGGAATTTCAGATATAGTACAGACTTTTTTGACCGACAAGATATCGCTCAAATGTGTAACCATTTACAAACTTTATTAACTAATATTGCTGATAAGCCAGATACTAAAATTAAGGAATTAGAAATGTTAACTGAAGCTGAAAAAGAAGCTCAAGTAGCTGCTAAAGCTAAACGCACTAAAGCTAACTTTAAAAAGTTTAAATCTATCAAACCAAAGGCTGTTAGTCTGCCAGAAAAAGATTTAATTAAAACCAGTTATTTACAACCGGAACAAACTCTTCCTTTGGTAATCGAACCTAATAGCAAGGAAGTTGATATAGCTGACTGGGCAATGAATAACCGAGAATTTTTTGAGACTAATTTACGCCAACATGGTGCGATTTTGTTGAAAGATTTTCATATTAATTCGGTCTCGGAATTTGAAAAGGTGGCTGGTGCTATTACTCCAAGTTTATTTGGAGAATATGGAGATTTACCAAGGGAAGGTGTGAGTAAGAAAGTTTATGGTTCCACACCTTATCCAGAGGATAAAGCTATCCTATTTCATAATGAAAGTAGTCATTTAAATCGTTGGCCTCAGATAATATTTTTCCTATGTTTAAAGGCAGCAGAATCAGGGGGAGAAACTCCTATTGTTGACTGTCGAAAGGTTTATCAAATGTTAAATCCTAAGTTACGAGAAAAATTGGAGGAAAAACAATTAATGTATGTCAGAAATTACATAGAAGATTTAGATGTTAGCTGGCAAGATTTTTTCCAAACTAATAATAAATCGGAGGTTGAAAGTTATTGTAAAAATGCTGGAATAGAATTGAAATGGTTAGAAAATAATGGTTTAAAAACTTCTAAGGTAAGACCAGCCATTACGACTCATCCGAAAACAGGAGAAAAGATATTTTTTAATCAAATTCAGTTACATCACATCTCATATTTAGATGCTGCTGTGCGGGAATCTTTGTTGTCTGAATTTGGAGAAGAAAGACTACCTCGGAATGTTTATTATGGTGATGGTTCGCCTATTGAAGATTCAGTAATTGAGGAGATTGGAGCGATTTATGAACAAGCTGCTATTAGTTTTCCTTGGCAAGCTGGAAATATGATTATGCTCGATAATATGCTGATTGCTCACAGTCGAAATCCTTATGTTGGGGAGCGGAAAATTGTTGTAGCAATGGGGGAATTGATGGAAGAATAGGAAAATGTATATCAGGAAAATCGGTGTTGCTGAATTGAAGTATGAATGGGGGATTGTTTGGTTCTAGTCAAGCCTCCTAAATCCCCCGGACTTTTAGAGTTTTATTCCCCCCAAAATTGG
>NZ_CEZPJD010000490.1:0-5964 GCF_983059655.1 Okeania sp. | reverse complement strand
TCTTCAAATGGAAAAGCTGTAATTCATATTAGACATCTCCAGAAAAGAGGGAACAGGGAACAGGGAACAGGGAAGAATAATTGATAATTTATGGATAAGAATTGATTTTATTTTTGATTTTTGGAGATGTCTATTCAGGAGTTTTGGTTTGAGGAAGATTTTCCAGAGGAGTTCGGACGACGTATTCAGAGTGTTAAAGTTAAGTTCTTAGGGTTAGAAGGTAGCGATGCTATTGCAGCAGAATTAACTCAAATTTCTAACCGATATTCTGCTAAAGAACGAACTTTGCAAAGGGTTTGTGCTTATGGCAAAATTAAGCTGTTAGGTGTTGAGACAGATACAGCAACAATGACACCGAAGCAAAAAGGACGATTATTACCATTTGAAGGTTCTGGTGTAGAATCAACTTGGTTGTTATCTGTTCCGGAGGCGGTGAAAGCTATCCAGAAGAAAAAAGTTAAGTTTAAGCATAAGTCTAGATCTGGAGAAAATTGAAGATATTGAGATGACTGTTCGTTATATGGCGAAATATTAATTTTGCTTGTCTAACTTTTGGTAGTGGACTGACACTTATGCAATTGTGCGTTACAACGAATTGTTAAATGTCTTTCATAGTATAGATTTTAGCCGTCTAACGCACCCTATTGGACTGTTTCATCTTAAATGGTGCAATAGGAAGTTGGGCTGAGATTGCTTTCCTGACGGAATGCTCCGCAAACACATTCGTTCGCAATGACAAATCTAATGCACAGTTTTAGGTGAAACAGTCCACTATTTTGCTGCTGATATAAGTAATATCAAATCTGTTGACTTCGGAGTAATATAATTCCGTCGATCGTCATACAATTATTACTTTTGACTTGAAGAAAGCGATCGCCCGAATACGATAAAATATAGTATTTAACCAAGTTATATGTGCAATTAATCAGATTCGATATCATATATTACTTTTGACTTTTGACTTGAAGAAAGCGATCGCCCGAATACGATAAAATATAGTATTTAACCAAGTTATATGTGCAATTAATCAGATTCGATATCATATATTACTTTTGACTTTTGATTTTTGACTTTTGACTTAAAGAAAGCGATCGCCCGAACATGATAAAATATAACATTATACATAATTTTTGTATAGACTATATAACTAAACTATGCTACAAACCACCAAAAAAAAAGATGTTCAAGTTCTCATAATTGGCGAAGATACAAAAGTTCTTCGGTCTCGCACTTGGGATAGACTAAAATTTGAAGTCGAATATTCTCTACAAAAAGGCACTACTGCGAACTCCTATCTCATCCAAGGTGAAAAAACTGCCGTTATCGACCCTCCAGGTGAATCATTTACTAAAAATTACTTAGACTCATTGCAATTACGCTTAGATTGGCATCGCCTTGACTATATAATTCTAGGACACTTTAATGCTAACCGTGGTGCTACCCTCAAAGCTTTATTATCCCTCGCACCTCAAATAACTTTTGTCTGCTCAAACCCCGCAGCTTTAACTCTCAAAGACTATTTTCAAGAACAAGAGTTGAAAATTCAAATAGTTAAAGGTGAAGATACTTTAGACTTGGGCAATGGTCATCAATTACAATTTATTACCACTCCTACCCCTAAATGGCCTGATGGTTTGATGACTTACGACCCAAAAACTCAAATTTTGTTTACTGATAAATTCTTTGGCGCTCACGTTTGCGGAGATCAAGTTGCTGATGAAGGATGGAGTATCTATAGCGAAGACCGACGTTTTTATTACGACTGTCTCCACGCTGCTCAGGCAAAACAAGTGCTTTCTGCCCTAGATAAAATTTCTGAGCTGAGTGTAAAATTCTATGCTTCCGGTCATGGACCGATAGTACGCTACGGAATGACTGAGTTGACCAGTTTATATCGGAAGTGGAGTCAGGAACAAAATTCACGAGATTTGAATGTTGCCTTGCTTTATGCTTCAGCTTATGGTAATACTGCAACTATTGCTCAGGCGATCGCTAAGGGTTTAACTAAAGCAGGAGTAGCTGTAGAATCAATTAACTGTGAAGCTGCCACGTCTGATGAAATCAAGGAAGCAATTGAAAAATGTGATGGATTTGTTATTGGCTCTCCCACTCTCGGCGGTCACGCACCAACTCAAATTCAAACAGCTTTGGGGATTATACTGAATACAGCTTCTAAGAGTAAACTAACTGGCGTATTTGGTTCCTTTGGTTGGAGTGGTGAAGCCATTGACATTTTGGAAAGTAAGTTAAAAGATGCGGGTTATAAGTTTGGTTTTGAAACTATTCGGGTGAAGTTTAAGCCAGATGATAAAACGCTTCAAACTTGTAAGGAGGCAGCTATTGATTTTGCTCAGACTTTGATCAAGTCTAGGAAACTTCGCGCTCCTAAACCTTCGGCAAGTGCTTCAGGAAGCGATCGCACAGCTCAAGCAGTGGGGCGTGTTGTGGGGTCTTTGTGTGTGATGTCTGCCAGACGTGGAGATGTTACTAGTGCGATGTTAGCTTCTTGGGTTTCTCAGGCGACTTTTAATCCTCCTGGGGTGACTATTGCTGTGGCAAAAGACCGGGCACTAGAATCTTTGACTCATACAGGCGATCGCTTTGTGTTGAATATATTAGCTGAGGGCAAACAGTTGAGAAAGCATTTTCTCAAACCTTTTGCACCAGGGGAAGATCGTTTTGTTGGGGTGGAAACTAAGGAAGCTGAGAATGGTTGTCCGGTTTTGACAGGTGCTTTGGCTTATTTGGAATGTAAGGTGGCAAACCGGATGGAATGTGGCGATCATTGGTTAGTTTATGCAGTAGTAGAGAATGGTCAAGTCTTGAATGAGGGGGTAACAGCAGTTCACTTCCGCAAGTCAGGTAGTCATTATTAATGTCAAGTTATTGAAGAACTTTCTCTTAGAATATAGTAGGGACATTCAATTGAACGTCCCTACGTAAGTAGATGATTGTCAGAAAAAGACATTATTATTATTGATAGTAAAGCCAAATTGTTTTTAGATAACTGCAAGAGTGCAATCAGCAGTAAATAATGCAGTAAATAATATTGTAGGTAATATTCAAATAAGCTACTAATACCCTATTTAGATTTATTTGTTTCGAGCATCTTCTCATATACTCCAAGTTTTCAAGATACAAGATACCTAATTTCTTATTTCTTAATGCTCAGATGAGGGTTTATGGTCATTTTCTAGAGCATTTTCACTAGCTCTAAGGTTCTTCGCCATTATATTATGTAAACTTAACCAAGTGTGATATAGTTCCGCATCAAAATGGCTTCCACTTGTGAGCGTATCATTGCTATTGTCTCCTTCGATAAAGTATTTACCACTAGCTTGTGGATCAGTGTTTCCAAATATAGTCCATATTTGTCTAGACTCAGAATCTATATCTGATGATTCTATGCTATCATGGGGTAAATCGTCTTCATAACACATTTTGATTGTATCATTTTTCCCGCCTCCTATCACAGTATCCTTACTACTTAGCCTATCCTTGGGGTTTGATTTTTTGTTTGGTTCTCTATTATTACCTTCTTTACCTGCTTTTGCCATTTTTTTTCTCCTAATCTTTACATTGATTCGCTTAACAGTAACTTTTGCTGCACTGAGAATATTATTACTCTAATCTCTAGCAAAATAAATACCGTTTTATTCAGGTTTACTCAGGAAAAAAGTTCAGTTTTATTCAGGTAAAAGTTCAGTTTTATTCAGTTTTATTTAGGTTTGATGATAAGAATAAGTATAATCACTGAGAAATTGCTGAGAAAGTAGCATTTTAAGAGTTGAATCGTCTATTAATGATTTATATCATTTGAAGCTAAAATTTTGCAAGTAGTATTATAGCAAATTTTTCATGTGAACTAGCTATGAGTTATTAGCTAGTTTCCTGCTGAGGAACTACGTTAACAGCCAGAGTGCCTAAAAATTTGTGTGGCCGAAATGGTATCTGGCAAGCGGAGTATTGCAGAACGGAAAAGTTTGGGTTGCTCATCCCCGACACGCCAGCAAGTCGTTTTTTTTGTACCCCCGTTGACTATGAGGTTTGATACCGTTGTTTCTCTCGGTCAGGAGCCGGGAAGTTGGAGTCATAAACGAAGGCAGAAGGCAGGGAGTAGAAGGAACAATTGGATAGTTTTATCAAAACAAAATCGGTCTAAAACCCCGCCTTTTAAGGCACAATATTTTTAGAGCCTTGCTCAAACCCCCTACTTCCCCTCCTGGGAGCAGGGCTGTTTGATTCTCGATAGACACGGGGACGCGGAGATACGGGGATTGAGGCTTTGAATTCATGATTAAAAGTTGACTTTTCACCATTTTAATCAGAGCAAAAAGGACGCTTATTGGCTGAAAAATTGGCAAATTTTGGTAAATTTCACTGTTCCACGACTCCCCCATCTCCCGTTCTATCTAAATCGTTAATCTACAATACTTTGAAACAGCCCTGCCTCCTGGGAAGAGTTAGGGGCGGGTTAACTTCTGACTTCTGACTTCTGACTTCGTTAAACCCCACCGTCACTTGGGATGCAAATGGGATTGGTGGGGTTAAAATCCTAATTTATCGAATTCTCAGTCTTACTGACTAACTAAACTACTTTTTTAAATTGTTTTAACTAAAAAAACTTAGGCTTGATTTGAACCTACTTCCAGTAATTTTTCCAATCTTGCCGTTGACCAGTATTCCGTGGGATAGGCGATCGCAAAAATAGACGAAAGTCGAACCAACCATGTCACCTGCTTAAAAGTATCATCTTCGTCATCAAATTCATCCGGTGGAACTAAGACCATAATTTCTACAAAATCTTTAGTTACAGTAATGGGGAGACCATAATAAGTTTCCTCAGCTTCAATGCGGACTTTACTACCATTTTCCAATGCTTCTGTTAATCTTTGATAAAGAAGATTAGACTTTTTTGACTTTTGTTTTTTGGCCACAATCATTTATTCTCCCTAAGTCTGATGTTGCAGTTTAGCGCTTTTAATAGCACTGATGTACAACTTCGCCATTAACTCGTTAGCAGTCGCCGCATTTTGCAACTTACTAAAGTTAATTGTATTCTGGTTGAATTTTAACTTGACTAAGCAAGTTTTTAACTTCTTTGTCGCTTAACCACATCTCAATTGCCCAGAAATCCGTACATAGTTTTCGATAATGAGATGTGGGTCTTTGGGAATGTTTAGCCCCAAAATGACTAATGACATGAAAAATTCGTCTTTTTCCCAAATCAAAATGTACTGTTACTACCGGGACTTAATGCTGAAAAAGCAAATTATGACTAGAAGTCAATATGGACTTTATCTGGATTTAGCACTTCTATATAGTAACTTCCTCATAACAACTATTGTGGATTTGGCTCCCAATATTACAACAATATTCGACCACAAACTATCTATAAAAGTTTCTACAAAGAATGATATAATAATATATTGATTCTTAAGTCTAAAGTAGTGTCTTAGGAAATGCACGCTGTACTTTTCAAACATCCTCTAACTATAACGTTGCAGTTTAGTGCTTTTAATAGCACCAACGCACAACTGTACTACCAACTCAGTTGCAGTAGCAGCACTTTGTAATTGAGCAAAATTAAGACTATCTGGTTTAATATTAGTTTCAGATAAAACCCTATTAATACCATCATCAGTTAACCGCATTCCTGCTTCCATAAAATCAGTACAAATTCCTTGATGTCGTTTAGTTAAAGCTCGACTGCGTTTGCACCAAAAATGGCTAATAACATGAAAAACGTGTCCCTTTTTCCAATCAAAACTAACTGCTACTACTGGTGCTTTATGACGTACTAATAGATCGTGACTGGCAGCTTCAATAGTAACTCTAGGATTAAGTATTTCAATAGGATGACTGCTAGCTTCTAACCACCATTGCGGATCTGCTCCCAATACTACTACTTCATCTTAGTGCATCTACTAATTTATTAAACATAATTTCAACAGCCTTGGCCCA
>NZ_CEZPJD010000489.1:0-5969 GCF_983059655.1 Okeania sp. | reverse complement strand
AAATCTTAATACTTCCTTCTAAGTAAAAGCTGTCTTTTCTACCTTTTTTCTTAAACACTGGAAATCCACGTCCCCGAATAGTTAGAAAGTTTTTAAATGCCCTTTCTAAATCTCTTAATGCTTGTTGTGGGGCACCCGATCGATACCTCATAGTACCAGGGATTAATTGATTTGACTTCGGCTACTAAACGTTTATGCAGGGTGATGGCGCTTGGGCGTTTTTTAGTTTCTTCGTACTCAGTAATGCAAGTTGCTAATCCCCAGTTATAAGCATGACGAGCAACTCCTGCGTGTTTGGCAAGTATTGTTTTTTGTTGATTATTAAGTTTTAGTTTAGTCTTTATTGATTTCATGATTATTGTTTTTGTTGGCACTAAGCGCGCAGTTGTGCTGTTTCATATATAGTTAATAAGTTAGACATAAATCTAGTGTATCACAGAGTATTTGTCTAATTGTGTCTCACTTTGTCTAATTATTTTAATACTGTTTATTTTAATACTGTTGATAGCCCCCTCCGGGGGAGCTGCGCTAACGGTTGAATAGTTACACTTTGGAGGAATGAAGGTAGAAGGGAAAAAAAGATTAGAAGGGGTAAAGTTTTTTTATCACTAACTATCCGGACATAATATTATTTATATATAGTTATTCCCATACTGGTAAGGCACAAAAGTCTATGTTTCAGGGAACAGGGAACAGGGAACAGGTATAGAGAGATATAGAACAGAAATTAAAGATAGGTGTACCTAATTAGCCTAGAAAACGCTATACTGTCAAATAATTAAACTTTAAACTGCTTGATAAAACCGATATAAAACGTCATAGCTAGCAACATTTTAATATATCGTTATTCTCTGATTAAGTCAATGCTCTACAAAATTAAAAGCTAATTTAGTTCAATCTATAAGAACCCTTGAGTGGTATTTTTGTCGGCGATTCAGTTTTTTGTCAGGACTCAGGATGTGGATGGAAAGCATCAGGCAAATAAGATTGAAAAATACTACCCTTCTCCCCTTTTTCTCATCTTCCTACACCCCCCAAACCTAAACTGGGGACTTTATAATCACATTTGGTTCACAAATTTTTGGACTTACCTGGGACCTCTTCGCTGTGCTAGTAGGGCTAATTCTTTGTCGTCAGAGAAGATTAAATTAGAAATACATTTAATTGTGCAAAGATACGAATCTCATCATTTCCCCAAATTTCCCTCCTGGAAAGGGTTAGGGTTGGGTTCCTATGAATTTTTATCTAGTGACAATAAATTTACCCTATCTTGGCCAGAGGGTAAACAGAACTAGAGAAATAGCCTACACTAATAAAAAAGTAAACAAAATCGCAACTCATTTTCTATGCCCGTATTAAGCGAAAGAACCTTAGAAGTTGGACAAAAATTAGAAGGCTTTGAGGTAAAAGCCATTACCCCCCTCAAACAACAGCATATAGTGGCATATCAACTAGAGCATCTGAAAACTGGTGCAAAATTGCTACACCTCTATTCAGAAGATGCTGAAAATTTGTTTTCCATCAGTTTTCCGACTCCTCCGCCAAATAGTACAGGAATACCTCACATTCTAGAACATTCTGTTTTAGCAGGTTCAGAAAAATACCCTGTACGGGAACCATTTTTTGAAATGCTAAAAATGAGTCCTGCAACTTTCATCAATGCGATGACTGGACCTGACTGTACTTATTATCCAGTCTCCAGTAAAGTCAAACAAGACTTATTCAACCTGGCAGAAGTATACTTTGATGCAGTATTTCATCCTCTACTGACTGAAAACACATTCAAACGGGAAGGCCACCATCTAGCTCCTGCCGATCCAGAAAACCCTCAAGGCGAGCTAAAATTTACTGGGGTAGTCTACAACGAAATGAGTGGTGTCTTTTCAGACCCCGAGCAACGCTTAGATAGCATTGCTAACAAGATTCTATTTCCTGACAACATCTATGGTCTCGAATATGGAGGCGACCCGAAAAATATTCCCGAACTCACTTACCAAGATTTCCAGGAATTCCACGCTAACTATTATCACCCTAGTAATGCTTACTTTGTTTTCTATGGGAATATTGCAACTCCAGAATATCTACAATTTTTGGCTGGAAAGTTAGATGTTTTTGAACGGCGCGAACCAAAAATCAACATTATTCCTCAGTCTCAATGGAGCGAACCCCGTTTCCAAGAAGCTTCTTATCCTATTAGTGCAGGAGACTCAGCAGAAGAGAAAACTTACATTCTGCTCAAATGGTTAGTAGGAGATAGTACCAACTCTGATGAATGGGTGGCCTTGGATATTCTCAGCCGAATACTGTTGGGAAATGAAGGGGCACCACTGAAAAAGGCGATCGTTGAATCTCAAATAGGTCAAGACTTACTTAGGTCTGGAGTAGACTCTGTAGGTAAGGAAACTACTTTTCATATTGGTATTCAAGGTGGCGAACCAGACCGTGGTGAAGCATTCAGTCAGTTAGTTATTAATACTCTTGCAGAACTTGCAGAAACCGAACTTGAACCGAGTCTTGTGGAAGCAGCTTTTCAACAAGCAGCATACCAACATCAAGAAATTGCCAGTATGTATCCTTTACGGATGTTGTTCCGGGTGATGCAAACTTGGATTTATGGTAACGATCCATTAACGTTTTTGCAGATAGGCGATCGCCTGGTTGAATGCAAACAACGTTATCTTGAAGACCCTAATTATTTCAACAACCTCATTCGTGAAAAGTTACTCAACAACCCCCATCGTTTAACTTTAGTATTAAAGCCAGACCAAGAATGGCAATCAGCTTATGACCAAGAAGTAGCAGCACAAGTAGAGCAGGTACGTTCTCAACTGACTCCAGAAGAGCTAGAAAATATAGCTAAAGAAGCAGAAGCACTAGAAGTTGAGTCAGGAACTCCCAACGATCCAGAAGCAGTAGCTAAACTACCTCAACTACAGGTAAGTGACTTACCACCAAAGCCAGACGATATTCCTACTGATGTCGAACAGATTGATGGTGGAGTGACACTATTACGCAACCATGTGTTGGCAAATGGGGTAAACTATTTACAGGTAGATTTTAGTCTACGGGGGTTGCCTGAAGATTTGTGGTTGTATGTACCTACTTATATAGATGCTTTGCGGAAGTTGGGTGCAGGGGATATGGATTACGAACATATTGCTCGACGTATTGCTTCTTATACAGGTGGAATTAATTTTAGAACTCAGTTGCGGACTCACTCTCAAGATCCTTATCGTCCTATACATGGATTTCGTGTTACTCTAAAAACCCTTGACGAACAACTAGAGCCAGCATTAGATTTATTGCGAGATTTGATTTTTGCAGTCAACCCTCGCGACACAGCTAGACTACGAGATGTTGTTCATCAGTCTTTGGCTCAGAGTAGTTCAGATTTAGTTTACAATGGTATTTATACAGCCATGTTGCGGGCTAGCGCTGGCATGACAGCAGAAGCTAAAATTAGCCAAGTTATTAATGGTTTGCCTCAATTAGACTTGCTAAACAAAGTATGCGACCGCTTTGATGAGCATGGGGCAAATTTAATGGCAAAAATCGAAACTATCCGCGATTATATTGCGAATCAGCCTATAGCTGCGAGTTTCACTGGTTCTGACAATGGTTATGAGGTGGTGAAGAACACCCTATCAGAGTGGAGTCAGCAGCAACAGCAACAACCAGGAGAGAATTTTGCTAGTCGCTTCGATCCTATCTACAATCTACGGGAAGCTTTAGCAGGCCCTGTACAGGTGGCTTATTGCGTTCAGACTATGCCTGCACCCCACTTCAGCCATCCCAAATCTTCATTGTTAGCATTGGGCGCTCATTTGCTGGGTTTGGGTTATCTATTCAGTGAAATTCGTTTGAAGGGTAATGCTTACGGTGCTGGATGCTCTTACAGTGGATTAGGAAAGGTTATTTCTTTGTATTCTTACCGAGACCCTCACGTTAGTCGCACTCTTGAGGTGTTTGCTGGTTTGATAGATTATATCAAGGATTTAGATTGGACTCAGACTGATGTTGACCGAGCTATTATTGCTACCATTCAGGATGATTCTCCAGTATTACGCCCAGAGATGGCTACAAGTTTAGCCTTAGAGCGTTATTTGATAGGGCAAACTACTGAAGTAAGAGAGGAACGTTATCAGCGATCGCTTAATGCTACGGTAGCGGATGTGAAGCAAACTTTGTTAGATGTATTTACTTCAGGCATGGAACACAGTAACATTTGTGTGATGTCTTCTCGCGCCAAATTAGAAGAAGCAAACGATCACATGGAAGGAAACACATTGGAAATTTCTGATATTATGTGATTTCATAACGATTAGATAAAATCAGTTAAGCTTAATGGCTAATAGCTAATGGCTGAATAGGTTATTAGTTGTTAGCCATTAATCTTTATAGCAGGGAACAGGTAATAAAAGTCAAAAGTTAAAAGTCAAAAGTCAAAAGTTAAAAGTTAGAAGAAAGTTTATAGTGGTCATTTGATATTACCCACTATTTGATGCAATAATATTTCGGCACTATGAGCTATAATATTGTCCAGTTATGCCTGAAACTCCCCAATTTCCTGAGGCTCTTGCTGAAGCCCTTAATAACTTTCCAGAGCTAGATTTAGACCTACCAGATCCAGAAGATGAAAATATTCCAGACTCAGACTTTGAAAAAGTAGTAGATACAGCATGGAAAGTTTGCGATCGCTTCGACCTCCAGACAGAAATCTGGCGGGGGCGTATCTTAAGAATAATCAGAGACCGAGAAAAAATAGGAGGAGATGGGCGAGGTAGCGGATTTCTAAATTGGCTCAAGGAAAGAGAAATCAACAAGAGTCAAGCTTATGCCCTGATAGAATTGGCCAATAGTGCTGATACTTTAATTGCAGAAGGACATTTAGACCCAGATTCTATTAATAATTTTAGTAAACGGGCTTTTGTAGAAACGGCAAAATCCGTTCCAGAAGTCCAAGAAATGGTGACAGATGCTGCTAAAAAAGGCGATCGCATTACTAGACGAGAAGTCAAACAACTAGCAGATGAATGGATGGCCATTAGTTCAGATTTACTCCCCAGCGAAATTAAAGAAAAGGCCACATCCGGTTCTATGCCGCCACGTTATTTAGCTCCCCTAGTACGAGAAATGGAAAAATTACCAGAATCTCACGTGAGCGCAATTCAAGAGGAGATCGTCGAAAGTCCTGAGTTGGAGACCGTGAAGCAATTGACCTCAGATGCCAAAAACCTTTCTAAATATCTTGATGCAGCAGCCAAAGTTCAAGCATTGAATGAATCACCATTAGATATGGAAATGGTACTCGAAGAAGCTTTGAGATTAGAATGTCTGAATGTAGTCGCCGATCTAGTAAAACAATCTGGTCAACTAGAAGCAACAACGGCTAAACTTTATAGTACCTGGAAGCGAGTCGGTAATCTATCAGAACGGTTATTTGTTGATACTGGTGCTAGTACACCTCATTTACGACACTTGTTAGGGTGTTTAGACAAACTATCTAATAATGTAATTGAGATCCGTCTCAGTGAAGTCAATGACCAAGTTATTCGTCTACAAATACTCTCTGATGGAGATTGAAGAAGGAATTTGTACTACACTATTTCATGGGTTGGGTAGAACGGAGTGTTAGCGGAGCTTATCCGTTAGGATAAATCCAACACATATTTTGTAGGTTGGGTAGAACGGAGTGTTAGCGGAGCTTATCCGTTAGGATAAACCCAACACATATTTTATTATATAGATGCAGGTTTTGTTGGGTTGCGCTGCCGCTTAACCCAACCTACTAGGTTAAATTAATAATAATTTGTTAGATTATTTCCATTAAGGAACGAACAGACAAAATTTTATCTTGTTCTCGATATACTAATAAATATTTAGTCAGTTTTTCATCAGGAATAATTACAGGTTGGGGTAGTTTCATTAAACTTTAAATCTCTTGCTGATAACTGATAACTGATAACTGA
>NZ_CEZPJD010000488.1:0-5991 GCF_983059655.1 Okeania sp. | reverse complement strand
ATGCTTATGGTATTATCACAGAGACAGATATTGTTTATCAGGTTGCTGCTTACGGTAAAGATCCTAAACAAGTGCGAGTTTATGAAATCATGACAAAGCCTTGTATTGTTATCAACCCTGATTTAGGTGTAGAGTATGTAGCGAGATTATTTGCTAATACAGGTATACATCGAGCGCCTGTAATTAAGGATACGTTACTGGGTATTATTTCAATTACAGATATTTTAAGCAAGAGTGATTTTGTGGAGAAACCAAAATCTGTATTGCTCGAAAGGAGAATAGAGGCAGCTATTGAGGAAGCAAGGAGTATTTGTGCGGAAAAAGGTGTGACTTCTAAAGAATGTGCAGCAGCTTGGGATGTTGTAGAAGAGTTACAAGCTGAAGCTGCTCATCAAAAGGCAGAAAAGATGGAAAAAAGTGCTTTTGACCTTTATTGTGAGGATAACCCAGAAGCTCTTGAAGCACGAAGTTACGATGTTTAGTGGAAATAGGGAATAGGGAACACTGAGAAAAACATTTCCCTGTCTAAGGTTGATCGTCATTTCAGTTACAGTGCTTTCTGTTGTTATGAGGTACATCTGCGCGGGCAAGATGCCCGCACTACAATATTTTCACGATTTATCCTGTACATCATTTGCCCGAAATCTGCTGTATCAGTTATATCATGCCCGAATAATCAGCGATCAAAAAACTTTCTCCCCTTTAATCTTTCTTTCCCTTCTGCCTTCTGCATTCTTCAAGATGATAATTTATCAACAAAGTTTTGATGTTCTGCTATAGCTAACCCCAGTTGTACAACTTCAATTACTTTAATTAAATTTCCTGTTAATAAAGCTGCTTTATCTAACCATAAACCAGGAAAAACTTCACTATAAATTATTCCCTCGGAATTAGGTTGAAGCTGAATATATTCCCCTTTTTGTAAGCTATACCAATCAATTTCTCCATCTTCGACGCGCCAAACCAGATATTCTTGAACTTGATTACGACGATAGATTTTCTTTTTTTCATGCACGTCAATAGAAACAGTACTAGCAGCAATTTCTACTATTAATTCCGGCGCCCCTTCCACATAACCATCTTCACTAATAATTGACTGCCCACCATTTTCAATTCGCAGTAAAGCATCGGGTTGAGGTTCATTATCTCCATCCAAACGAACAGTAGAATTATCGCCAAGTTGCACTCCTGCTGTTGAAGCACGATAGAGTAATAACCATCCCATAATTGAAGCATGGGGTTCGCCATGTTTGGTAATTCGTAAAGGGGATGCCATATAAACTATTCCCTCAATTAATTCTGCTTTTTTAATATTTGACTTGCTATAACGATTTTCAAACTCAATTCGAGTTAAGCGATCGCCATTTTCTAGAGTGGGAATTGTTGGTTTTAATACTTTATTTTCTAATCCACTTGTCATAATTATTTGACCTCAATATGTTAGAGGATGTTTTAAAAGTTGTTTAATACTGAATTTTGCCCCCCTAACCCTCAATTTTGGGGGGAACAAGAGTCAAATTTGCTATCTTTAAGTCCCCCAATTTTGGGGGATTTAGGGGGCGAGTGATGTAGCAACTTTCAGAGGATGTTTTAAAAGTTGTTTAATACTGAATTTTGCCCCCCTAGCCCCCCAATTCTGGGGGGAACAAGAGTCAAATTTGCTATCTTTAAGTCCCCCAATTTTGGGGGATTTAGGGGGCGCGTGATGTAGCAAATTTGAGTTATTCATACTATTGTTAAATATGGTGTAATTTGACTATCTAAATTAGAAGCGATCACTAATTTTAATCATGCTTCTGTATCACCTTTTTTTAGGTTATATTCTGGGAAGTCTTTGGTTAGAGAAATAGGTTGGTATAATTCAAGCATTGATGGTTTTATCTTTTGTTGTTTTGGAAATATATTTAGGAATTGGTTCGTTGGTGACAATACAATACAAAACATCTGGATCTAAATCTGCACCATTTTCCCAATAAATTGTTCCCCATTCAGGATTAAGTTTGACAGTTTTAAAATAATTGATATCTTGTAATTTTGCAAAAATTCCCTTAAATTCTATTAGCTGACTAATATCTACAATTCCCTCTTTCCCATCTTCAAATTTCAGATAAAGTAGATAGTTTTCTTGATGATTAACTTCGATAATGTCTTTTAACATAATTTACTCCAAAGGTTCAATTTTTTCCAAAGGATTTTGTTCTCTTGCTCGTTGCCAGTTTTCTAGAAGTTCTCTTTGATGAATTGCTGCCCATTCGATTACTAAACCAAGAATTCTAGGGGTTAATTTACCTTCAATAATAGAAAGATTTTCTATATCAATTAGAGCTTTTTGTTGGTTATAACGAACGTGAAAATGAGGAGGTGGATGGTCGTTATAATACATAGTAATAATAATTCCTAAAAAACGACTTATTTCAGGCATTAATTTTAGTAAACTAACTCTACTTTTAAACTAAGACTATCAAATTCTGGGAGTTGATGATTCATTGCCAGTTTTCATCAGGAATAATTACAGCTTGGGGTAGTTTCATTAAACTTTAAATCTTGTGCTGATAACTGATAACTGATAACTGATAACTGAAATGACAGGTTGGGGTAATTTCATTATTTGAGGAGTAGAAGCAATAAATTTTTGATATGACTACTGGGGTTGTTTTGTTAATTTGATTCATAACAATAAACTTTAAATCTCTTGCTGATAACTGATAACTGATAACTGAATGAGGCGACTGAAACGCTTATATGTTAAAGTCTACAAGTCTTTGTGCGAGAGAAGAGATAACCAAAACCAACGGGGAGGTGCCCAACCCCAAACCACAACCAATGCGCCTCAGATGCCAAAACACCCACCCAACCCAAAGGGAAGTTCCCCATGTAATGTGATGATGTTTCTCGTGTCCAATTTAGCTCATTGTAGCTCAACCAAATGTCTCCTTTTTTCCATCCTACTCGATCTCCAAAATTTTCCCATACCTTACTATCATACTCTTTTTTTCCACCCAAACTCTGATAAATTTTCTTCTGCACAGAAAAGCCAAATTTACTATCACTATGTTTTACCCAAAGCTGGTCAATTGTACGGAGGTCTGTACAAGGAAAATTTTCTATATTATCCATGTCTAAATATCCTTGCTCCTCTCGCCCCGCAACTTTCAACATACAACGAGCTGTTTCTATATCTGCTTCTTTCCATTCCCCATTTGCTAGAAATTCACGGAGTTTTGTATAGTCTACATTTTTGTCAGAAAGTAATTCTATTTCATCATTTTTTGAACCTTCATTTATCTCTTTTAAACTCAAATTAACAGCTTTATCTCCTGTAGATTTTGTTTCTTGTTCACTAGAATTTTCAGAAGTTCTACCTAATTTTATATTGTGCTGCTTCTGCCAAATTCTTCTCAGAGCTTTTAAAGCTTTTCCATTCGCAGGAGAAACTGCTAAAACGCGAGTCCATAATTGTTCTGCTAATTCTAGATTATCCTCATTTTCTGCTTCTAATGCCTCTTCTCTGAGAGTAGCAATATCTTGTTCAGTTGCCTGCTTTTCCAACAATATTAAATGATATTTAGTAGCAGGTTCAACAATAGCATAAGGAGTTTGCCGAGGCTTTCTAAATTGACGATTAATATCGGTAACTCGATAAGACAAACGATTATATAATCTTTCAACGGTGGCACAATTACCTTCACCTTGAATTCTTAAAGATTCTAATAAAGCATAAGTAAAAGCACCTTGTTTTATTCTTTCATCATCAATTTCATAAGACTTTTCATTAGGACTACAAGAAGCAATTGTAATTACACCTTTCTGCTTTTCCTTTCCTATACCTAAACCTTTTGAACTTTCCTGACTGCGACAAGCATCCAAAAATAAAATCACATTATCTGCTCCACATCGCCTCAATCTTTCTGTCACAAAATAAAGGGGAATAGCAGTATCTTCTACTCCATCTGGATGAGGATCAGCATCAGCAGGCATTAAATAATCTCGGTCATTAAAACGCATTCCATGACCACTATAAAAGAACCAAAAATTATCACCAGCAGATAAAAATTTATTGTTAAATCTTACTCGTAAAAATCTTTTTAGCGTGCCATAAGTAGGTTGAGAATTAAAAGGTTTACCTGCATCATTAATTTCAGGAGAATTATCCGTAAATAAATAAACATTCTCTTTTTCAAAACCTGCCTCATTGAGAAAATAATCCCGCATTAATTCAGCATCTCTCTGAGCATATTGAAGATTTGGCATATTATCGTAATGATTAATTCCAACACAAATAGCCCAATTTTTTGCCATACTTTAAGACTCCTTACGTTCTAATTTTAGTTTAATTGCACCCTTACTTCCAGCTTTTCCACCAATACCAAATAAAGTAACTTGACCTTCTCCATTAATTTCAACAGATAATTCAATTTCTTTTAATTTAACATTAGAAGTCTCTTGATTTGTCTGGTCAAATACATATTCAATAACTTCAAGAAATTCAGACATTTCTCGTTTCAAATCTTCAGCTTTAACTTGAAATCTTTTTCTACTTGATTCGGTAGATTCTTTTGGCTTATTATCATAATTAGCTCCAGTATCTCTTGAACTTTTTCCTCCAGAAGTTTCTGAAGCAGTTTCATCAGCAATAATCCAGATTTTCTTGTCTTTCATAATAATAATTAGTTCTGATGACTTTTAACTTTTAACTTGACAAAGTTTTTGTTTGTAGTAGGGCTTTAGCCCGTTAAATACAGTGTATTCCATCTAAAGTGAGGCACAGCTTTCACAGGCAAGATATCTGTGATACAAAGATTTTATCATTAATTTTAGTACTTCATATACTTGGAATCCGCTGTATATATGCTTAGGGCTAAAGCCCAACTACGAGCTTTAATTATAACTATTCAATCGGGTATGGTATTATTTATTAAGTTCCTCCTCACAAAAACTCCCAGAATATTCGACTCAAATATCTAGGAGTTTTGTCAATTTTTCCCTATCCAACTAACTCTATTCCACGACTTTTTTCTCCTCTTCATTCAAACTAATTTTTGTCTCTTCATCAGATTTTTCCGCAGCTTTTGTCAATTCAAAAATTGGTGGCTCTAAGTCAGGAATAGGTACTTCAAAACCTGGTGGTAAAGGTGGCAGTTGTGGTACACCAGAATCTAATTCTTTAGTTTGTTTCACCAACTCATTAATACTTATTTCCGGTACAGGTGGTATTTCAGTAACTTTCAACGCTGTCATCAAATTTACCAAGGCAAACTGAATATGAGTATCTGGGTTTTTCGCAACCCACCCATCCTTGGTTAACTGTCGCATTTCAAAATGTAAGTGCGGACCTGTAGACATTCCCGTACTGCCAACGCGACCGATAACTTCACCTTGTTTAACAACTTCTCCTGGTTTCACAAAAATTTCTGATAAGTGACCGTAGAGAGTTTCCAATGATTTTTTCTGGTGGTCTAACACCACAGTTACACCATAACCTCCTAACCAGTCAGCGATCGCTACTTGACCTGCATAAGTTGCAACTACTGGGGTTCCTGTTGGCGCTCCTAAGTCTGTACCTGTGTGAAATTTTTTATAACCTAATATTGGATGTGTTCTCCAACCAAAAAATGAAGTTATGGGTGCGGGGATAGATAGAGGAAATATTAATCTAGTGTTACCATTTCCTGGTACTGCTGGCGGTCGCATGGTGCGGTTGTAATATGCTAAACCTGACTGAGTAATGGGGTTGTCAAATAAACCCTGCACTTGAGCGGGTAAAACTGCAGCGACTTCTACTCCTTGTGAAGAACCTGAGTGATGACTTGGGGTATAGGAAGTGCTGGTGTAATAACTGCTTTGACTAGAGGATGAACTAGAGTTGTAGCTACTTTGACTATAACTAGAAGTGTCTGAATAATAACTGTTATTGGAGGAGTAATAGTTACTTTTGGAGGATGAGTCTTGATAGTTATTTTGAGAATAGTAACTTTGTTGAGTTTCCCCACT
>NZ_CEZPJD010000487.1:0-5998 GCF_983059655.1 Okeania sp. | reverse complement strand
ACTGATAACTGATAACTGATAACTGATAACTGAAATGACCAATTTCAATTCCTCTTTGTTGACCAATTGTTACTCCCTCCTGTAAGATTTGTTGGTACCAAGGAGATTCTTGTAAAACTGCCATATCCCACCTCATTATTTGTTGTACTATTTCGGTCTTTAATACAAATGTAGCAAAAAATGCTAGTAAGTTTTCTAATTCTAAAAGTTGTTCATCCTCCCGTAAAAGTTGCAATGCTTGTCTCACAGTTGCTTCTTCTCCTCCACCTTTAAGAATAGGAACAATATGATTTCAAACGTAGGCTTGGAGAAGCTCGAATCCAGGGAGGCAAGCTTGATGGAGTTTCTCCCTTTCTTGGGGTAGTAAATCCTCCCATTGAGAACGGGATTTACCTACCATTGCGGCGCTCTGCTGCATCCAATTTTCTACTTCTGATGTTAGTAAAACCTGATCGTCTAAAAATTCTGCTAGAGCCTTTACTTGTGGCACTGGGTTATTGCAAAAATCCTCAAAGTAAAGAGTTTTGACCCGTTCTTGAGGTAATTGATCTAGAGCATTGACACCTAATTTAATTTCTTCAGACCAGTAATGGCCAAATAAAACAGGTGACATATTGTAATCCCAAAACGCTTCAGTAGTAAAATTTTCTGGGAGTAACCGATATAATTTTTCAGGGAGATTGCTGATGCCTGTGCGATCGTCGGTTTGAAACGGATCTATCCCAAGAAACTGTATTTGTTGAAAGCAAATCAAAGCCATCCGAAATAGTATGTGTCGGCTCATAGAGATGGCACAGTTGCGTCCATCACGCACCAAGTGTAAAAATCTGGCTTCAGGAAAACTTTGTGCTAACTGTTGAACTACACGAACAGTGCCCCCAGACCTCTCAACCCAGTTGGTTTTGTCAAATTGATCGGCTAAGTGTTGACACATAGCCTGAAAGTGTTCTGTTGCAGATGCAAAAGGACGTTGAAGCACCCAGCTCTGGAGTTCATCGAATAAGGACTCTGGTTTGTCTGTCAAGTGAGGTAACATTATCTGTAATATTGCAGGAAGCCCAGTTTTCTGGTTGTAGCGACTGGTTACTGCCATTGGATAGAGTACCTCATTCGATATCAAGTTATGGCGTAAAAGCAAATCCACCCTGGGATGAGAGGTCGCAATCAAACGCCAAAATTGTTCGCCGTCGATGGAAACTGGCGAGAAAATTGGTTCAAGCAGAAAACCAAGGTCAGAAACTGTCACAAAAAATTCAGATATACTTAGGCAGGTGGGGTGTTGCCGGACCATTTTTGACAGCATGGTCGAACCACATCGACCTGTACCCACAATAAATAATGGTTTTTTCATTGGTTTGGTAGAAACTTGGGAATGGATTTCAATCAAGTATACTTGATACCTATTCTAATTTAAAAATCTATAGAATCTGTTTGGTATCTCTAAAAATTTAGGCGTTAGCGGGGATAGCTCTACTGTCTTGTGTCCTAACAATTTTCTTGATCGCGTAAAGTTAAATCCTAATAAAAGCGGTGCGTTACCCTCCACTTTATTCTGCTAACACACCCTACCATTCAAGTCTAAAATTAACATATTTTTACTAAAAATCCGGATTTTTAGCTCAATTCATTGTTTAATAAATTTATACCTAATTTTGACCCTAACTTTAAGATAACCTAACTATGAATAATCAAGCTAATGCTCCTGTTAATACCGACAACTATTTATTAAGAAGCGTACATACAAACAACTTCCCCCAAATTTTAGACCAGTTAGGCATATCTTTAGTTATTTCTACTTATCAAGCAGGTAAATTAATTGTTTTGCGTGCGGATAATGGAGTAATTAATACCCATTTTCGTACCTTTAAAAAACCTATGGGGTTAGCAGCAAATCACGAAAAAATAGCCCTGGGAACTGCTTATCAAATTTGGGATTTTCGCAACATTCCAGCAGTAGCAGAAAAATTAGAACCTGCTGGTAAACATGATGCTTGTTATTTACCCAGAAATATTCATATAACTGGGGATATTGATATTCACGAAATGGCTTGGGCAAAGGATGAATTATGGTTTATTAATACTCGTTTTTCTTGTCTTTGTACTCTCGGTCATCCTAATAGTTTTATACCTCAATGGAGACCTCCTTTTATTAGTGGATATGACTTAACAGACCGCTGTCATTTGAATGGATTATGTTTAAAAAATGACCTACCAAAATATACCACAGCTTTAGGAGAAACTGATACTGCTGCGGGGTGGAGAAAAAATAAAGCTAATGGTGGCATATTAATGGATATAGAAACAAATGAAATATTAATGCGGGGTTTATCTATGCCTCATTCTCCTAGATGGTATCAGGAACAATTATGGTTATTAGAATCAGGAAATGGTAGTCTGGCAAAAGTTGATTTAAACCAGAGAAAATTAGAAACAGTTGCTCAGTTGCCTGGCTTTACTCGTGGTATAGATTTTTGGGGGAATTTAGCATTTATTGGTTTATCACAAGTTAGAGAAACTGCTGTATTTACAGGGATGCCAATTACTCAACTTCAAGAACGAATTTGTGGAGTTTGGGTGGTTAATATTTTAACTGGAGAAACTATTGCTTTTTTAAGGTTTGAAGCAGGAGTTCAGGAAATATTTTCTGTGGCAGTTTTGCCGAATATTCGCTTTCCTGAAGTTATTGAATGGAATGAAAATTTACTTGCTAGTTCTTATGTTTTACCTGATGAAGCTTTAGCAGAAACAGTAAAACCAACTTCAGAAATAGCTATGGCAGAAACTCATTTAGCCAAAGGAAATCAGTTCTATCAAGAAGGTAAATTAGTTGAGGCGATCGCTGAGTATCAAGAATGTTTGAAGTTACAACCAGATTTGACAATAGCTCAATATAATTTAGGTGTAGCTTTAGGAGATAATCAACAGTATGAAGCAGCAATTAATTTTTTACAACAGGTAATTAATACAGAATCAGATAATGCTGATGCTCACAATAGTCTTGCTTATGCTTATAGTCAAAAAGGTGATTTAGAAAGAGCAATTAAACATTATGAAGAGGCAATTAATCTCAACGGTAGTTTTGCCAAAGCTCATTTTAATTTAGGTATGACATTGTTGAAAAATGGAGATTTAAAACGAGGATTTGCTGAATGTGAATGGCGATGGCAAACAGCAGAATTTACTCCATTTCAATGTCCTCATCCTCAATGGAAAGGGGAAGATATTATGGATAAAACTTTGTTAATTCATACCGAACAAGGAGCAGGAGATGCTATTCAATTTATTCGCTATATTCCTCTAGTGGCAAAACGCTGTCAACGGATTATTTTTGTATGTACACCTGAGTTAATTCCTATTTTTAAAAGTGTTCCAGGAATTGATAAATTAATGCCTCCAGGAGAACTGCAATTATCAGAGTTTGATATCTATGTACCCTTAATGAGTTTACCTTATATTTTTGATACAACTTTAGAAACTATTCCTGCCAATATTCCCTATCTCAAATCTACAAACAGTAACCATATAAATATTTCCCATACTGAATACAAAGTAGGTATTGTTTGGGCAGGTAGCCCTACTCATAAAAATGACCATAATCGTTCTTGCAAACTAACTAATTTTTTACCAATTTTGCAAATTCCAGGAGTAAAATTTTACAGCCTTCAAAAAGGAAAAGCTACCCAAGAATTAGCTCATATTTCTAGCAATATTCAGATAGAAGATATGAGTTATCAGTTAAATAATTATGCTGATACAGCAGCAGTAATCAATCAATTAGATTTAGTAATAAGTGTTGATACTTCAGTAGCACATTTAGCAGGAGCATTAGGTAAACCTGTATGGACTTTATTATGTTTTAATGCTGATTGGCGTTGGTTACAAGAAGTAGAAAATACCCCTTGGTATCCAACAATGAAATTATTCCGTCAGTCTCAGTCAAGGGAGTGGCAAGAAGTAGTTGAAAAGGTACAAGCAGAGTTATGGGAAATGATCGGGAAAGGCTCTCGATAGACACGGGGATGCGGAGACACGGGGATGCGGAGACACGGAGACGCGGGGATGGAGGCTTTAATTTATGATTAAAATTTGACTTTTCACCTATGCTTAAAAATAGCTGCTCCAGTTGATTTGAGATAGTTATCTCTATCTTTTTTCCCTTTTTTTCAATATTTACTTCTTCTTCCTTCTTCCCTCTTCCTTCTTTCGTAGGGACACCCTTATGCAACGTCCCTACCATTTGTAACATAAATTTATCAAACTGGTATTATACCCTTGTTCCCTTCACTCACGGGCAGCGGGAGCAGGAGTCAGAATTTCTTTATGCTTTTTCTGCCTCCTGCCCTCTGACTTTCCTAATAATCAAAAATGTAGCAAAAGTAACGATCTATAAATATAGATAAACCCATAGGCAAAGCTATAATATTGAGAATTACCTATTGCCATGCCAAGGAATGCCAATATCTCATAAACCATGCTTGTACTTCAATGTTGGCCAAGCATAAAATTAACATTGGGGTTATTAGTTAACCTTCTTCCTTTTGCCCTCCTTTTTATTCCTTCAAGTTAATAAATATGACTACTTGTACAAACTGTGGACATAATAATAATATTACCTCCCATTTTTGCTCTAATTGTGGTGCTTCTCTAGAGGAAATAATACCCTCTCAAATAGCATCTACGGAATTAAAACCAGGCACAAAATTACGCGATCGCTACATAATTATTCGCCAAATAGGTCAAGGTGGGTTCGGGAAAACGTACTTAGCAGAAGACACAGGTAGATTTCAACAAGCAGTAGTTTTAAAACAATTAACACCAGGAAACCAAGGCACTGAATTTGTGAAAAAAGCTGAGGAACTTTTTCACCGAGAAGCAATGACATTACATCAAATTAATCATCCTCAAATCCCGCGTTTTTGGGAATTTATTCAGGAAAATAAATGTTTGTTTTTAGTGCAAGATTTTATCGAAGGGCAAACTTATGAATCTTTATTAGATCGACGTCGGCGACAAGGAATTTTTTTTAGCGAAGTTGAAATAATTGACTTTCTTCGTCAAATTTTACCAGTTTTAAATTATCTCCATGATAGAGGAATTATTCACCGAGATATTGCTCCTGATAATATTATTTGTAGGGCAGAAGATGAGTTGCCAATTTTAATTGATTTGGGTGGAGTAAAACAAATTGCTGCTGAAGTTTCTCACAAAGCTGACAAAGCAGATAGTTATGAAAATGTTGTTCCTGCTGGCACTAAATTAGGTAAATTTGGTTATGCCCCTGATGAACAAATGCGGTTAGGAATTGTTGCTCCACATAGCGATTTGTATGCTTTAGGAGTGACTTGTTTAGTATTAATGACTGGTAAACTTCCTTTTGAGTTAATTAATGTAAAAACAATGCAATGGCAATGGAATCAAGAGTTAAAACTAAGCCCTAATATTGAAGGTATTTTAAATAGAATGTTGGCTCCTATTCCTGGCGATCGCTTCCAGTCAGCAGAGGAGATATTGGCACAGCTACAACCTCCAAAGCCGGAAAATATTGCATCTACTAAAATCAGTAAAATTCAGCAAAGCAATGGAGAAACAGATATAAAAACAGCCATAGTTTCTACCCCAAAATCAAGAAATATTATTCACACTTCTAATGACGTACCAGAAGAAATTATTGATTGGAATTGGGGTGCATTTTTCTTGCCTGGTCTCTGGTGTTTAACTAATCGTGTATGGGTAGGATTAATTGCTTGGATAGACCTCAGTTCAGTCACCTTTGGCATGGGGTGGTTAATGACAGGAATAATATTAGGATATAAAGGTAATGAATGGGCATGGAAAAGTCGAAAATGGAAAAGTACTGCTGAGTTTAAAAAGCATCAGAGAATGTGGTCAATTATCTCTTTATTGTTAATTTCAACTATCGTAATTATTGGAATTTTAGCCATTTTATTTTTGTTTGTTATTGCTGCTTTTATTGCTGGTTAGAAGTAAGCATTTCCTG
>NZ_CEZPJD010000486.1:0-6000 GCF_983059655.1 Okeania sp. | reverse complement strand
GCCTTCCCTCTCTCATTCTATTTGTATACTACATTTTGAAGTGCGGAATGTGGGTCGGAACAGAATGACGAGGACGGATATAGATGAGTCTAACAATAATTTGCCATTATAATTGTTATAATTGCTCAATTTTTATCTGCAACTCTCTAAGGTCAGGATATCGATCAATGTCAATATTAGTAATTGCCCAACCAAAAAAAATATTGAGGGATATGTATTGAGATTTCTGTCGCTGCATTTCTTTTTGAATATCCTTACCATGGAACCAGATTAAGTATTGTTTTTGTTCCCAGAATTCCTCTTGAGCAAATTTTTGTTGATATTTCTCAAAGCTTTCTTCAAATCTCTCTTGTGTTACTGTATCAACAACTTTTCTAAATTGTTTTATTAACTCTATTGCTTCATTTTTACAATCTAATAAATCTAATGATTTAGGAAGTTGTCCACTACCTCCAGTCCAAGTTGTTTTAAGCTGTGTTCTTGTGGCACTATCTAGTAATAAATTAGCTAATGACCATCGCACAGTTTGATATTCTTTTAAGCTCCTAGCTGCTGACTCTATCCATTCTGAAATAATTTCTATTCCTGGTGAATTACCATGTCCCCATTTAGAAGTAGGATTATTTTGTTTTTCTTGATATTTTTCTTGCCAATAAGTATGAATTAAATCTGAATGTAAGAGATAATTTTCGACACAAGGGCGATGAGTTAACCAAACATTTCTTCTGAGCTGAATTAAGCTAATATCTGAGGTAGGTTCAGCATCAAAATCTCGGTCTCGAAAAACCAAATACTTTTTATTGTCTATATTCGTTGAAGAGAAATAACCCTCAATAAATGTAGAAAAGCTAAACTTACCACCAGATGGGACAATTGTTGCTATATTTGTGACAATTTGATTGAGGAGTTGGTAATCTAAACTGGTTTTCTTACCTTCACAAAAAATAAATCTTCCGCTACTAACAACGCTCACAATTACACCTCTAATCTCACAATTTGTGCTTCAGGAATTAATTGCTCAATATAATCAGAGTGAGTTGTAATAATAAATTGATTATTTTTACCTAATTTGGGTAAAGCTCTGAGCAATGTTTGTTGCATGGGAGGATGTAAGTGAAGTTCAATTTCATCAATTAATATGACTGAATTATTAATATTCCAATTGACAAAATCCATAATTATTGGAAAAATTGCCCGCTCTCCACCGGACATTTCAGAAATTTCATATTGGTTTTTTCCATCAGATAAATAAAACCAAGGTTCACTGAAGATATCATCTATATTTTCTCGTGGAATAGGACCTTCAAAATAATGTTCGGAAAAGACAGTTTTGTAAGCTTGCTCAATCTCAGAATATAAGTCTTTTTGTCCTGAACGAAGTTGTGCGATTTTACCTGTATTTATATCTTGATGAAATTGTCGCCATTTGGAAAGACGGTCTCGTAAAATATCTTCAGTAATTTCTAGTTGTTGTTGGTGATTTTCTGGTGTTAAGCTGGTGGAAGTTCTTTGTTCTGTATACCAGAGAATTGTGCCTACTTTTTCAAATACTTGAAAACCTTCAGAACGGAGTAGTTGTTTGGCATATTCTCGTCCTTTAAATTGAAATAATTCTGCTGCAATATTAGCTTGAATACCCTCTCCTTTCCATCTTAAAGAAACCAAATTTTCTTCTGTAGGAGGAACTTCTAATTTGTGTCCTGTCTCTTGTGATTTTTGGTAAAATTCAGATATAGATTTGAGTTCTGGAGATGAAAACTGAATTTGAAGATTAACCTCTGGTTCAATTTTTTTCCAATTATTACTAAGTAATTCGTAGTTAAATCCTGCCCATTCTAAATCTGAGAGTTTTTGTAAGCGTCCAGTTGCTACTCCTAGAGTGGCTGCAATTGCTTGTAAAAGGCTAGTTTTACCAGCACCATTCATGCCAATTATTAGAATAATATCTTGTGCTAAACCTGTCTCTGTATTTGTAAAATCAAATTGATAATCTTCAAATTTTTTGAAATATTTTAATTGAATAGATTGAACTTTCATATATCTTGGGTTATTTTTTCTGCTCCGATGCATGAACTAGAACTATAAATAAGGAGTATATCTGAATGGATACTATACATAATATAAGGTGAAAATTTCTAATTTGTCTGCCGATATCTAAAAAAAAAGAGGTAATTATTAATTGTTAATTGTTAATTTTTAATTATTCAAACTCTCTGCCTCCTTAAGACATTGAGCGAACCCCATAGTCATTCTAAATCTTAATTTGCAGAGTTAAAATGCCCGCAGATTTATCTATTATTATTTGTACTGCATAAATACCAAAAACCACCTATCAATATTTCTGGTAAATTATCCCCTGCATGAACTGGAACTGTAAATTCTTGTTGATCGATGATTATCCTACCCTCATAAATATCAAAATATGCCATGCCTTTTGCTGTACTTAACATGATATCTGAACGAATTTTCTCCCACCCTAAAGCTTCTATATCTTGAGTAGGAATTGCCAAATAACCTGTAGTAAATCCTGTGTCTAAAATAGCATCAATAGGAATAATTTCACCATTTGTTGCAATTAGTTCAATTTCAAATATTAATTCTCCTTCCTCTCCAAATACTCCAGAAATCATCAGATTTTTCCACAAGCTCCTGTTTCATTAATACGATAAGTTACTAACTGACTTGTAGGGCAATAAATCATTATTCTTTTCATCAAATTTTTCAGGTCATAATCAAGTAAATAATAACCACTTTCAGGTTCAATTGCGATGAACCAATTGTAATAGGTTTCAATTAGTCGTGGTCTAATTTTTTGCTCATATTTTGAAACAACGTTCGCCACGTTCTTTTCTATTATTTGCTCGTTGTTCTAATTCTTCATTAGAGATAGAATGTTGGGAAGATATTCTACTTTTTTTTTGTGAGAAGTGTTGATTAGTTTTATCATATTTTTTTCAGATGGGTGGTGTTCTCTAACAATCAGGTTTGATCAAATACTTATTATCTCACTTTTCTGGCAACTTAAATACTATAGATAGAGCAGTTATAGCATAAACAAAGAATTATTAATAGCTCTAGTTTATAGGACTGTCTACTATAGTTTCTACTAATGAGAATACATTATATAAAAAAATTAATAATAGAGTATTTATCGTTTAAAATTTATTGTTTACTATTTCGGTATTATTTATTTCAACTCATCTGAAATAGTAAAAAAAAACCGAATTTACTTTCTGGATTTTCCATGCTGTGGCATCGCCTATTGCTTTGTTTGCACCTTTTTGATTCATCAGAGTAAATATTAACTTGCTCAAACAAGAGTTGATTTTTTTCTTATTAATTGTTAATTATTAATTACTGAACTTCTAAGTTCAAATCAAGAGTCAACTGCCCGTATTGTTCCCACAGCTTCATTCTTCGTACCTTCCGCGTTCGGTTCCAGTCATTACGGTCGAAATTAAGATGGCAGACAGAGCAGAGAGCTTTAAGATTGTCAGCTTCACAGTTGTTAGGATTATGATCTAAATGAGCTGTAGTTAGTGTAAAACGCTGAGGTTTTGCAATTCTTACAGTGCCATTTTTATCGTCTTCCACCACTTTGTACAGATGAGACAACCATTCTGGATGATTATCCCTCAGCCATTGTTCGGTCTGCTTCAGAGAGATTCCGGGAGGTCGGCATGGTCGCCCACACCATTCACAAGTCCAATTTGCTGCTTGTTTTATGGATAAAGCGATTTCTTTCCAGTTGTCTGGATACAAATTTAGATTTATTGGCATTAATTGTTTTGTCTAGATTTATATCTATTTACATCTATTATATAGATAATCTCTTTATCAATAATAATTTTACCCCTAATGTTATGGGTAAATCAGAACCACTTTCTGATAGTATTCAATTACAGCACCATATTTCCCAGAGAAAAACACATGATTATAGCCTTTGTCAATCAGAAAGGAGGCACAGGAAAGTCCACTTCGGCCATCCATCTAGTCTACTGGTTAATGCAACGTGGTTCAGTTATTCTTGTAGATGCAGATGCCCAAAACAGTAGTTCAGTCTGGGCAGAAACACTCCAAATGCCTTTTCAAATTATCAGCGACCCAGAAGAAATCTTTGATGCTCTCCCAATCCTAGCCAAAGAATATGACAACGTAGTGGTAGACGGACCTGGAGGAATGAGTGAAGTTTCCAAAGCTATATTATCCCGTTGTGATATTGCTCTAGTACCCTGTCAACCATCCGGTCTCGACCTCCGTAGTAGTAATAAAACACTCCGCTTTATTAACCAGGCCCAAGAACTACGTCAGGGTGTGCCAAAAGCTTTTCTCTATCTTAACCGAGCCACCAAAGGTACAATTCTCCTTAGAGAATCTCAGCAAGTACTAGCAGAATCTTCAATTCCCACTCTACAAACCGTAATCTATCAGAGACAATGCCTCGCTGATGCCCCTGGACAAAACAAGACAACATTTCAAATGTCCGGCGCTATGGCTACTTCCTCTGCATCTGAATTTGACTCATTATTTACAGAAGCATTTTCAACCGCAGGAATAGAAATGAAAAACCCTGCAACAAAACGCAAATCTACTAGGTCTACCAAGTCTACTAAGACCAGAGCTAAATCTAAGCCGAAATCTAAATCTTCTAAGTCCAAAGTTTCTTGAAAATGACAAAAAGAAATTCACTCCGTAACTTTATATTCGACACAAAAGAAACTTCTTCTATGTCCACCACTTCCTTGCAGTCCACTACAGGACAACAAGAGATATCCATAGAAAAAATTGTCTTACCCCCATCTCAACCACGACGCTATTTCGACCCAGAGAAACTAGCTCAACTAAGTGCTTCTATTTCTCAGTTTGGCGTACTTGAACCACTATTAGTCCGACCTACTAACAACAACTTATATGAGTTAGTCGCAGGGGAGAGACGTTTAAGAGCTTCAAAAATGGCTGGACTGACTTCTGTGCCTGTAATTATCCGCTCTCTCAATGATGAGGATGCCTGGCAATTATCGTTGATAGAAAATCTACTAAGAGAAGACCTCAACCCTCTTGAAGAAACTGAAGGGATTTTACAACTATTGGCCGTCCAGATAGATGAAAGTATTCCCTCTGTGGTAAAGTTGTTAAACAGAATGCAAAATGAGGAAAAAGGAAAAGTTACCCCTAACGTTATGGGTAGCCCTACTGCTCAAATCATAGAATCAGTATTTGAAGATCTGGGACTGATGAACTGGCAATCCTTTGTTAAAAATCGCCTTCCATTGTTAAAATTACCCCCAGATATTCTAGAGGTTCTGCGTTCTGGAGAACTAGATTATACAAAGGCAGTAGCAATAGCTAAAGTCAAAGACGAGGGCATGAGACAAAGTTTACTGGAAGAAGTAATAGAAAAGTCACTGTCTTTGTCGGGGATTCGACAAAGAGTGGCAGAAATTAATCAGACGGTAAAACAAGAAGATACCTTGAAAAGCGGTCTGGACAATACCTATCGTTTAATTAAGAGTTCAAGAATTTGGGATAATACTAAAAAAAGAAGACAATTAGAAAAGTTATTGATTCAGATAGAAAAACTTGTTAGCGGAGAATAATAAATTTATCTATTAGTGATGTACTGCTGTTTCAATTCAACTTGGTCAAATCCCATATTCGGATAACTCCGTGCTTGCTACTTGAAGCCAAAGTCTTTCCACTTGGAGCAAATGCGATACTATTAAACCCACATTCCGCACTTCAAAATGTAGTATACAAATAGAATGAGAGAGGGAAGGCGATTAATTAAGTATTAATACTGGAAACAAAAAAAAATTGGTGTGACTAGGATATTCAAAAGAAAAAGCAGCTTGGGTTAAGCCAAAAAAAAACTGCTCAAACCAAAAATATAACAAATTAGGTTTGAGTTGATTCAAAACTTCATTAAATTAAAAGTTATTTTCTTCAAACCCACATTCCGCACTTCAAAATGTAGTATACAAATAGAATGAGAGAGGGAAG
>NZ_CEZPJD010000485.1:1805-6006 GCF_983059655.1 Okeania sp. | reverse complement strand
AACGGAGAGGGGGGGATTCGAACCCCCGTATAAGTCACCCCATAACAGCATTTCCAGTGCTGCGCCTTAAACCACTCGGCCACCTCTCCAAAAAGCAAAACTATTAAATTTTATGTTTGCTCACAATTCCACAATTGTAGCAGAATTATTCTAAATTTTGCAAGTCTTTCTGGCAAAAAAATTTTATATTGGATATTGGGCCTGGATGACGAAGTCAGAAGTCATAAGTCATAAGTCATAAGTTAACGTGATGTGCGACTTTCTACGAAATAATCAGGGTTTCTGGATCTTTTGAAAAGGCGGGGTTTTAGACTCAACTATTTTGATAATATAAGCTTAAGAATAAATCATGTTTGAGTTTGTTAATTCAGGACTTAAGCATGAGGTACAAAAAAACTAGGATTTGAGATTGCTTTCCATCCCGGAATGCTGCGCAAACCCTGGAGGTTTCCTCGCCATATCTAATTGACCAAGAGAAATCAAATTCAATATTTCAAGCCTCTGACTTTCCTGCGGAATGCTGCGCAAACAGACAGAGGTACTGATAACTGATAACTGATAACTGATAACTGATAACTGATAACTGAAATGGCCCGTAATCACCAAATCCGTATACACGATCGCCAAAAAGATACATATCATACAGTCCAGGTTCCTGAAGATCGCTACATCCTCCACAGTGCGGAAAACCAAGGAGTAGATTTACCATTTTCCTGTCGTAATGGTGCTTGTACTACTTGTGCAGTGAGAGTTATATCTGGCCAACTCTATCAACCAGAAGCAATGGGACTATCATTAGAACTTCAAAAACAGGGTTATGCTCTTCTGTGTGTCAGCTATGCTCGTTCTGACCTATTTGTAGAGACACAAGATGAAGATGAAGTATACGAACTCCAATTTGGCCGCTATTTTGGCAAAGGAAAGGTAAAAGCGGGATTGCCATTAGATGAAGACTAAAATCATTTATCTACTAATAGTCTGGATATTTTTCACTAGCTGCCAAAACTCAAACCCCCGGTCAGGCAAAACAATTAGAGTAGAAAGGGTTGTTAGTGGACAAACTATCGAGATAACTGACCGTTCTGCTGCTGTACCTATACTAGAACCAATTCGCTTGATTGGTATTCAGGCACCAGATACCAGACAAAAACCTTGGGGACAAGAAGCTAGAACCCAACTAGAACAGTTAACCTTGGGACAAGAAGTTTTATTAGAGTTTGATGTCCAGAAAAAAGATAAATTCGATCGCCAACTGGCTTATATTTGGCTGAATGGGAAACTAATTAATGAATATATGGCAGAAGAAGGTTTGGCCTTGGCAGAGCCAGATTTTCCTAATAATAAGTATACAGAACGTCTTGCTAATGCCCAAGAAAAAGCTAGACTGATGGGGCGAGGTATCTGGAATCCAGAACGTCCAATGCGTCAAACTCCAGCACAATTTCGTCGTGAAAATCTTAAAAAATAGGTTTAACAATTAATAATTAATAATGACCTTTCCTTGAAAGCGGATAGGATTGACGCGGTAGGGAAAATTTTTTCTATCTTGGTCGATTGGATATGGCGAGGAGACCTCGCCATCCCTCGACCGCTTGTTTCTCCTTTAAAGGAAAGGCTTTTTACCTTAAATTTAATTATTCGGTAAGAGGTTATCTGAGAAGTCCCATTTGCTACATCCAAGCCCCCTAAATCCCCCAAAATTGGGGTACTTTTAGAAGCAAATTGACTCTTGTTCCCCCCAAAGTTGGGGTGCTCGGGGGGCAAAATTACCAAAATTGGGGTGCTCGGGGGGCAAAATTACCAAAATTGGGGTGCTCGGGGGGCAAAATTCGGTATCAAAAAACTTTTCAGATATCCTCGAAGTCAGTAGGGGTGATTTCCTACGGAATACTTCGTAAACGCATTTGCGTTTGCGTTTGTGAAGCATTCCGTAAGGAAAGCATTCCGTTAGGAAATTACCCGTACAGAAGTCAGAAGTTATTATTGTCATGGAGATTTTGAACAACTCTCCAATTCCTATTAATTATGTAAGTTAATTATTTTTTATGAGTGCAGAACAATTACAAGTTTTCTTAGATATTGCCACTGAAGCTGCTCTTGCTGGTGGTGCAGAGTTGATGTCTTATTGGGGCAATCTTCAAGATATTCAAGAAAAGGGCAGTCCAGGAAATTTGGTAACTGAAGCTGACAAAGCTGCTGAAAGGGCGATCGTCAAGGTTTTACAGCGACATCTACCAGACCATGGCATTCTAGCTGAAGAGTCGGGAGAGCTGGGAGATACAACAAGTAGATATCTATGGGCAATAGATCCTTTGGACGGTACTACTAATTTTGCCCACCAATATCCTTTTTCAGCATCCTCGGTAGGATTATTAATTGATGGGGTACCACAAGTGGGGGCGGTTTTTAATCCGATTTTGGATGAACTGTTTCGTGCTGCTAAAGGGTTGGGGGCAACTCGTAACCGCAAACCAATTAGTGTTTCTCAGACTACTACTTTAGAAAGAAGTTTGACGATAACGGGTTTTGCTTACGACCGACGGGAGACTACTGATAATAACTACAAGGAATTTTGTCAAATATGTTACCTCACTCAAGGGGTACGACGTTCTGGTTGTGCTTCTCTAGATTTGTCTTCTATTGCTTGTGGTCGTGCAGATGGTTACTGGGAAAGAGGTTTGTCGCCTTGGGATATTGCTGCAGGTATAGTAGTGTTGGAGGAAGCGGGAGGTAAAGTTACGGCTTATAATGGTAGTCCTTTTGATATGAGTTCGGGTAAAATTTTAGCTACTAATGGCAAAATTCACGATTTAATGAGCAAAGCTTTGATTGAAGCTCTCCCTCTGTCTAATTGGTCTAAGGAAAAGAGGGAGTAGGGAGTAGGCAACAGGCAATAGGCAATAGGGAAGAAAATTTCTGAAAAAAGACACAAAAAGTGATCTATAATGTCTAATTTCCAGAGATGTCTAATTTAGAGGTAATAAAGAATTAAGTTTAGATTCAATGCAATTTTGTTAAGGAAAAGTTGTTATTATGTCTTTTAAATTTGAACAAGGATTATTCCAATTTGATTTCACAGACCATCATGCAATTTTAGGGGTTTCTCTAGATGCAGAATTTAGCGAAATTCGTAAAAGGTATATGCGAGTGGCACGTCGTTTGCACCCCGATACTTCACCCTTTGGAAGTGAAACTGATAAAGAATTTGCTAATCAGTTGTTATCTAAGTTGGTGAGTCCAGCTTATAATAAATTTTCTAAGGAAGGCGATCGCACTGAACTTTTTGTAGTTCTCAAAAATCTCGGTAATACTGTTTCTCAGCAGCGCAGTCAAATTAAGCTTACTACTGATAGAGCAAAAAAAATTGCTAAGGCGGGGGATTATAAAAATTTATATAAGGAAGCTCTCCAGGAGTTAAGCGATCGCGAATATGAATCTCTTGAAAAAACTTTAGATATCATCGGAGAAATTAGTGAATTGAATTTAGCTTATTTACTACGCAAACAAACTGCTCCTGGAGTCGTTACACCTACACCTCCACCGAAACCTCCTAGTGATTCTGTCAAACCCACAACTATAAATCCCTCAACTAAAAATCCTTTGGTAGAGCAAGCTTGTAATAGAGCTAAAACATTAATATCTAATAAAAATTATGTGAAAGCAATTTCAGAATTAAAAGGAGCTTTGAAATTTGAGGAAAATGATAGTTTTTGTCATGCTTTATTAGGTTTTTGTTACTTTCAGCAAAAGCAACGCACAATGGCAATATATGAAGTTAAAAGATCTCTTTCATTAAATCCTCAAGAGCCAAAAGCATTGGAGGTTAAAAAATTATTAGAACAAGGTGCAACTGGCAAGAATAAACTAAGTAAACCAAAAGATCAAAAAGAAACTAAACCTGATAAAAGCGGTGGTTTATTTGGGGGAATTTTTGGTGGAAAGAAAAAGTAAGAAAGTAAGCATTTCCTCCGGAATGCGGAGCTAACAGCGGTCAGCTAGCCTTTTACAGAAGAACTGCGGACTTCAGCAAACCCTATTTATATTTTTCTCCCCTACTCCCCTACTCCCCCACTCCCCTACTCCCCTACTCTGAAGATGAGGTAAAAAATGGCAAAAACAGATAAAATTAATTATAGTTGTCCTAGTGGTTTTCCAGAGTTTCTCCCTGGTGAAAAACGATTAGAATCTTATTTAATGGATA
>NZ_CEZPJD010000485.1:0-1705 GCF_983059655.1 Okeania sp. | reverse complement strand
TATCAATAGCTAGGGGATTAGATTATTATACGGGCACAGTTTATGAGACTACTTTAATCGGACATGAAGCTTTAGGAAGTATTTGCTCTGGGGGTAGATATGAAGAGTTAGTCGGAACTTTTATTGGTGAAAAAATGCCAGGAGTTGGTATTTCTATTGGTTTAACTAGATTAATGAGTCGTTTATTAAAGGCGGGTATTTTAGAATCTTTTGCTCCTACTCCAGCAACAGTTATGGTTGTGAATATGCAGGAAGAATTGATGGCAACTTATTTAGATGTTTCTCAACAGTTACGCCGAAGTGGGATGAATGTGATAACCAGTTTTGATAGTCGTGGAGTGGGTAAACAATTACAACAAGCAGATAAGCAAAAAATTCCTTTTTGTATAATTATTGGTTCCGAGGAAGCAGCAGCTAATATGTGTAGTTTAAAAGATTTAAGAACAGGGGAACAAATGAAAGTGCCAATACCAGGTTTAGCAGGTGTATTAAAACAAAGATTGGTTTAACAATTAATAATTAATAATTAATAATTACAAAAAAATGAGGTCCAAAGCCTCCCCTTTTAAGGGGATGAAAAAGCGGTCGAGGGATGGCGATCTTCGGAGCGGCTCTGATAAGAGCGGGTCCCCTCGCCATATCCAATCGACCAAGAGAATATTCAGTTCAGTATTTCAAGTGGGGGGCTTTAGTGGTCGGTACTGATAACTGATAACTGATAACTGAAATGACCTCTCCTTGAAAGCGGATAGGATTGACTCAAAGGAAATTTTTTTCTTGTTTCTACTTTAAAGGAGAGGCTTTAAACCTTAATTATTCGGTAATATTGTAGAGTAATTAGTTATATCATGTTCGGTTGAATATTTATGATTAGGATATAGATGGAAGAGATATCTCAAACATCTGAGATTGCTTCCTTCCACTCCGTTCCAGTCGCAATGATTTTATAGTTAGTGTTTATCCGAACATAATATTAGTAGTCAGGTATCAGCAATTAGCTTTTTTATCTGGCTCTTAATAGACATTTTAATGTTGTGCCAAGACCATTTTTTTAGACAGTAATGTTAATGGAGATTATGCAAAAAAATGGTTGATAGAAAACTGTGAAAATGACTTCCCAGCTCACTTTTTTATAGGTATTGGTCAAATTTTAAAATCTTGGTGGATAGAAATCAGTAAGTCACAAATTATTAACGCACATTCGGCTATTTTACCTTATGCAAGAGGGATTTATTCTATTGAAAATATTGCGGCTATAAAAGATGTCCAAAAATTCAAGCAATCGGTGGGAACAACAGTACACTATATTGATGCAGGGATAGATACGGGTTCAATAATTAGAGCAAAAAAAGTTATCGATCCATTTTGTTTTAATTCAATATGGGAATTAAAAGGATATGTTTATATGGCTGGATTTAACTTACTTGCAGATGTTGCCAAAGATATTATCAGTGATGAAAAAATGATTCCAGTAGGAATAGTTTCTGATCTTAATTTGAGAGGTCCTAATTTTAAGACAAAAGACTTTACTCTGCATAAACGTAAGCAGGCAGAAGAAGGTTATTTATCTATGAAATTACAAAATGATAGGGAACAGGGAATCTTGGTTTGATGGTCGCCCAAAAGTTGGTATTGATAGGGTTTCCCTTGCGTGGTTGGAGTCAACCCCTAAAGTATAGCGCTGTGCGCAGGCAACAGGCAACAG
>NZ_CEZPJD010000484.1:0-6012 GCF_983059655.1 Okeania sp. | reverse complement strand
GTGTTCCCTTACAACTAAAATTTATTGTTTTAACCAAAAAACGTAGTGCTATAAACTGACACTGCAAAGGTAGCATCACCTCAAAAATATAACCTAATCCAAAATTTTCTTTCAAGCCAACATTGATTTTTTCCACAGGTTTTCCACAAGCTATTTATTTCTGAAAGCATTGATATAACTAATGATTTTTTAGAGTTTTCCACATTTTCCACAGATATTAATTTGATATTTTATTAGTGATATTTTTCATCCAATGCTAGATATCTAGATTCCTCAAGTTAAGAATGTTAGGATTTCAGCTTGAGGTAAGTTTTCTTAAAAAAGCCTCTTGTTCCTTATATAACTAGCTAAACTTCAATGAAATTAACTTGTACTCAAAGTGACTTAAATAGTAATCTTTCTCTCGTAAGTCGTGCAGTTCCCTCTCGCCCTAATCACCCAGTATTGGCAAATGTTTTATTAATAGCAGATGCAGAAAATCAGTGCTTAGAATTAACAGGGTTTGATTTAAGTTTAGGTATTCGTTCAAATTTTCCGGCAGTTGTAGAAACGGGTGGGAGTTTTACTTTACCTGCCAAATTATTTAATGATATTGTCTCTAGATTACCAGACGGTAATATTACTATTGATGATGATCAAGGGGAGGCGATCGCTACTCTTACTTCTACATCTGGACGTTATGAGGTTCGAGGTATGGGAGGAGAGGAATATCCAGAATTACCAAAAGTGGAAGAGGGAGAAGTTATACATTTACCACCGGAAGCTTTAATTAATGGTTTAAAGGGAACTCTGTTTGCCACAAGTCCTGATGAAACAAAACAAGTGTTGACGGGAGTACATTTAAAAGTACAAAAAGATGGTTTAGAATTTGCAGCAACTGATGGTCATAGATTAGCAATTGTTAAGACTGAAAGTGTTGCACCAGAGGGTGAATCAGAAGAAGAAGAAATTGAAGAAATTGAAGAGTTTGAAGTAACAATTGCTGCAAAGGCTTTACGAGAAGTTGAAAGAATGATTGGAATGCGTCAATCGTCTGAAGCTGTTGCTTTGAAATTTGATGAAGGTCAGGTAATTTTTGAGCTAGGAGAACAATGTTTAACTAGTAGAAAATTGGAGGGTCAATATCCAGCTTACGGACAATTGTTACCCGATCAGTTTACTAATCAAATTAATGTAAATAGGAAAGAATTTTTAGGAGCGGTGGAAAGAATTGCTGTTTTAGCTGACCAGAAAAATAATATTTTGAAGTGTTCTATTGATAGTGTTAATCAGGAGATTTCTTTGTCTGTAGATGCTCAAGATGTGGGTAGTGGTAGAGAGTCTATGGCGGCACAAATTTCTGCTGATGAACCGGAAGAAATTGCTTTTAATGTTAAGTATTTGATAGAGGGATTAAAGGCTATTCCATCAGCTTCAGAAATTTCAATTCAGTTAAATACTGCTACAAGTCCGGTGGTTTTAAATCCATTGGGTGGCGTGAAAATGACTTATTTAATTATGCCTGTTCAGTTGAGAAATTAGTTGCTTCAAGTGATTTTTAAATCGTAAGTTTATCGTGGCATATTGGATGATTTTATATATCTAAATTTGCCCGATTTTTTAAACCCAAATTCCGCACGAAAAAATGTAGCATAATACCAATTTGATAAATGTTTGCTACAAATAGCTAGGGTATTTATTAGAATCCATAATTCAGAATCCAGAATTCGTATGGAGATAGATTTAATACCATTTTTGATGTTGTAAATTATCTTTGTTCGTCAAATAGACTTTATTTGAAAGTTTATTTATGATTTTTATTATTCGTGACATTCTTTTTTCAAAATGGTATAAAAGGTGAGTAGTTAATAGTCAGTAGTCAGTAGTCAGTAGGGAATGATGCTGACTAATTGTCTGGGGTGTTTTAAGTATTTATATTTAATATTTTCCTGAGAATTTGACTTCTGAGAAAGCTCAATGAAGATAATTTTTACAGTATGAATACTGATCGAGATACCATTTTTATACTACTTTTGATATTATGAATTGACGTGCGGAACGTGGGTTTTAAGGGAGTATCTGCTAAAATATATTATTTATAACTCAATATACTCAAAAAGAAACCGGGTTTATATCCCTAATTAGGATTTGTTGAATAAAGTCTTTTTGCTCTTTGCAGGAGACAGGAGATAGGAGAAATGGGAATTTAGAGGAGGTAGGAGTTAAGAATTGTCTCTCAATTTTTCTGCCATAATCATCCCAAAATACTAGATTTTTGAGTTTTTTCACCACAAAAATGATACTTTTTTGCAACTCTAAAAAACTAAAATCAATATCAGTAAATACTTTTAGAATTAATCAGCAATTCCTAATTATTTCTCATCAGGAAATTTTCTGGTTCGACCCAGTTTCTGGGTAATTTATAATATTTATCAACATCATTAAAGGGTAATTATGTCTGTAAAATTAAAACGGCGACTATTTACTGTTAAAGAATACGATCTAATGGTTGAAGCAGGTATTCTTAAAAACGATGACAGAGTAGAATTAATAGCAGGAGAAATTATTCAAATGGCACCTATGGGTTCGCGTCATGCTGCTTATTTAAGACGCTTAAATCGAATTTTTAATAAACTATTGTACAGTCAAGTCATAGTTGACACTCAAATTCCCATCCAGTTAAATGATGAGAGTGAACCTGAACCAGATTTAATTTTATTACAATTGCGTGATGATTTTTATGAAGAAAAACATCCCCAACCAGAGGATATATTTTTATTGGTAGAGGTGGCAGATTCAACTATTAAATATGACCGAGAAATCAAGATACCTTTGTATGCTGAAAATGGAATTTCTGAGGTGTGGCTGATAGATATTAATCAACAATTAGTAGAAGTTTATCGGCAAGCAAAAGGGAATAGTTATCGGGATGTACAGCAATTTTTTCGAGGAGATATTTTAACTATTGAAGCTTTTGATGATATTAATTTAACTGTGGAGCAAATTTTGGGATAATGTTTATTTCTGAAATCATATCAGTAAATTTTTGATTTTGATAAAGAAACAAACTTAAATGTTTTGAATGTTTATGCTTGTTTTTTTTTCTAACTTACAACCCGGGTGCATCTCAATTTTGAATAAAGCCAAAAATTTATCGCTTTTAGGCAACAGGGAACAGGCAACAGGCAACAGAGAATATATAAGAAAAAAGTATTTTTGTACATAAGAAATACACCCTATTCATCCCTATTTCTTGAGTACAATTACTTATCGCTTAATTGAGATGCACCCTACAACCCTAATTAACTTGTCAAAAAATATAGCTAGGAAAGAATTGCTTAGAACATTGACTAATGATGAATCTTAGACTAGAAAATGTTTTTCTAACTGTTCCCTATTCCCTGTTCCCTGTTCCCTGCTATATCAACAAAAGTCTTTATATTTAATCTTAGTTATTACTCGCTTTCCAGCACGATTAAACAATTCTTGCTGAGGTTTCATAATCAAACCTTCTGCTATAAATTGTTTATTTTCTGTTATGCGAGAAGTGAAACCTTGTTTAGCAAATTCTACTGCTTTATCGAGGGAACCAATACCAACTATTGGTACAATTTTAATACCAAGCATTTCTGCTATTTCTTCAATATTTTCTCTTGTCAACCACCATTGCCCAATCTTAATATCAAACAATATAAAATTAACACTATCTGGTAAATAATTGCCTCCTTTATGAATCCCTTTACCGAAAAATTGTGGGTATGTGCCTCCCCTTTTAAGGGGATAAAAAAAGAATATATTCCTTATTTCAAGCCTCTTGCTTGACCTTTGTCATGCTCCGCAAACAGCCTTAGGTACTGATAACTGATAACTGATAACTGATAACTGATAACTGAAATGACCGTAGCCTTCACCATATAAACAAACTTCTGTTTGTTCTTGAAATACTCCACTCATTTTATCTACGGTAAATTGATTTTGCAGTACTTCTAATAATGATGCACGAATTTGAGAATTATCAGTTCTACCTCCAAATTTAACTGACTCACCATCCCACATTATTCGGATGTTAGTACCGTCTATTTTTTCTGTCCAAACCCAGTCAATATTTTTGAGTAATTCAAATTCTGGTCTAGCAAATTTACCTAACAGTAAATTTTTATAATTACTGTCAGGATTTCTCAAAAAAACTGTTTGAATTTTATGGTATTCACTCATTCTTTCATCCCTAACTTTAAATGTAGTTTTATTGTAACATAAAGACAAAAGAGTTATGTATTGAGGGCTGACTGATGAAATCTCCAAGCATTTTATAGATAAAGGTTTTATATGAAGTAACATTAATTAAGGAAGGTAGGGACGTTGCATGCAAAGTCTTTACCAGGACTGATAATTTATAACTGAAATGACAAATAAAAAAATAGACATAGAAGAACTGATAACAAATCTCTACAACTCCTTCGATCCATTTCAACCATTACCCGCAGGAGACCCTCTTTATGTTGACTGTAAAAAAGTTCGAGGAGATGGAGATGTTTTAGTAGATTTAGGCAGAAAAATTAAGCGTTCAAAGAGGATGACTTGTCAACTTTATGCTGGTCATCGAGGGGCAGGAAAATCGACGGAATTACTTAGACTTAAACAATATCTGGAATCACAGAAAATATTTGTGGTTTATTTTGCTGCGGATGAACAAGATATTGATGCGGAAGATGCGGAATATACAGATATTTTACTGGCTTGTACTCGTCATTTATTGCAAGATTTAAAAGACGCTGCTGAACCTAATTATGTAGTTAATTGGTTAAAAGATCGTTGGCAAGAATTGAAGGATTTAGCTCTGACAGAAATTGATTTTGAGAAGGCAACTATTGATGTAAAAATATCTGCTTTTGCTAAACTTACAGCAAATTTAAGAGCAGTACCAACTCTACGTCAGCAAATTAGGCAGAAAATTAATCCCCACACTGTTACTCTGATTAAAGTTTTAAATGAATTTATTGATGATGCTAAGAAAAATTTACCTAATGATTGTACAGAATTAGCAGTAATAGTTGATAACTTAGACCGAATAGTGCCTGTTATTCAAGAAGATAAACGGACTAATCACGACCATATTTTTATAGACCGCTCCGAACAATTAAAAGCATTAAACTGTCACATTATTTATACTGTTCCTATTTCTATGGTCTATTCTCATAGAGCAGCAGATTTGAGAGAATTTTATTCGGCTCCCCAGGTTTTACCGATGATTATGGTGCAGAAACCTGATGGTAGTAAATATGAACCAGGATTTAATAAAATTAAGGAGTTAATTATCAAGCGAGTGGAAAGATTTGCTCCTAATATTTCCCTAGAAACTGACTTATTTGATAGTGAGGAAACTTTGAATCAACTCTGTATAATGAGTGGGGGTCATGTGCGGAATTTATTGTTATTAATTCAGTCAGCTTTTGACTATACGGATGATTTACCTATTCCGAGAAATGCTATCCGCAGGTCAATTACAGATGCTAGAGATATTTATCGGAAAACTGTGGATGATAATCAATGGATAAGGTTAGCTGAAGTGGCATTTTCTAGGGAAGTTCCTAATGATGATAATTACCGTAGTTTAATGTTTAATCGCTGTATTTTGGAATATTGTTATTATGATGATGAGGGAGAAAAGCGACGTTGGTATGATGTTCATCCGTTGATTAAGGGGACTCCTGAGTTTAAGAAAGCTGTTGAAAGTATTAGTCAGAAAGTTCAGTAGTATATGGAATTTTTTCTACTATTGCTTATAGAGCAATCATTAATTCATTTTCTGAAGCACCATAACTTGAGAGGTGAGTAGGGAAATTTTTCTACTATTGCTTATAGAGCAATCATTAATTCATTTTATGAAGCACCATAACTTGAGAGGTGAATATGGAATTTCTCTACTATTGCGCATAGAGCAATCATTAATTCATTTTATGAAGCACCATAACTTGAGAGATGAGTAGGGAAATTTCTCTACTATTACGTATAGAGCAATCATTAATTCATTTT
>NZ_CEZPJD010000483.1:4153-6013 GCF_983059655.1 Okeania sp. | reverse complement strand
ATTTAATTGATGCTAACTTGAGTGGAGCCAATTTAATTGATGCTAACTTGAGTGGAGCCAATTTAATTGATGCTAACTTGAGTGAAGCTAACTTGAGTGGAGCTAATCTGAGTGAAGCTGACTTAAGTAGTGTTAACTTGAATGGAGCAAACTTGAGTGATGCAGACTTAGATGATGTCAACTTTACGAATGTCAAAATTAGTGAACAAACAAAGATTGATAACAAATGGCGTTTAGTTTGGGAAATTATTAATCTAGGAAAACATGGTCAAAAATTAAATGATGTTGACCTGAGTAGTGCCAACTTAAGTGGCTCTAACTTAAGAGGTACTGACTTAAGATGTGCAGAGTTAAGCTATGCTAACTTGAGTGGTGCTAACTTAACTGATGCCAACTTGAGGGGTGTTAACTTGAGTGGTGCTAACTTAACTGATGCCAACTTGAGGGGTGTTAACTTGAGTGGTGCTAACTTAACTGATGCCAACTTGAGGGGTGCAAACTTTTTGCAGGCCCAATTTTTCCGTAACAAGTTGATTAACGCTAACTTAACTAATGCTATCCTGAGTGCAGTATTTTTGGGCTTTTCTGACTTGATGAATGCGAATTTAAAGGATGCCGACTTGAGGGGTGCAAACTTGAGTAGTGTTAATCTAAGCAATGCTAATCTAACCAATACTAGATTATATTGCGCTTCTTTATGCAATGCCAATCTAACAAAATCAAACCTCTAAAATGCCAATTTAACTAATGCAAACCTAGCTGAGGCAAACCTCACAGAAGCAGACTTAACAAATGCCGATTTAACCAATGCCAACTTAGCAGATGCAGATTTAACAAATGCCAGATTAGATAATGCTAATATAACAGGAACTATTCTTGATTCCTTGTCATTAAATAACTGTAGATTTAAAAGTATAAAAATAGACAATATTATCACATGGGAACATCTCAGTTTTCGCTCCCAATCAGAAGTGAAAATAGCAGAAGAACTCGACAAAAGAAACTTACTTTTTTTTCCCAATAGCGCTGCCCGTCTCACTACAAAAAAAGGGCGTGAAAATAAAGAACCAGATTTCCTCATCTGCTACAAAACCACCAAAGGATTTAAGTGGGCAATTCTCGAAGTTGATGGTTTCTATCATACACCTGAAAGACGAGTAGAAGAGCAAGAAAGAGAAAGGGACTTTGAGCGGAATGGTGTAAGAATTTATCGCTTTGACTCCAAAAAATGTTACAGAGAACCCAATAAAGTTGTGGATGAATTTTTAGAGCTGTTAGAAAATCAAAATTAATTCTATCTAATAACTAGCTGTTGGAATTATCATATCGTAGCAGTTAATAATTTGAGGTTTTGTATGAATACTGAAGAAATTTTGAAGCGTTACGAGAGTGGGGAAGGGGAGATGGGGAAAATAGAGAAATTAAATAGTGCAGAATGGCGGAAATAACTGGTTACAAAATCCTAAAAGCCTTACCAATCAATACTTATGACTTCTGATTTCCGCGTAGCGGCAATAGCTTGTTAGAAGATAACTTTTTTCATCATCAATTAAACATATTTGATGTTACATAAATTATAAGTGGGAGTTAGTAGTAACAAGATTTTAATCATCTTCAATACATCAGGTTTACGATCTTAATAAATTAGTTATTCAACTTTTTTATTGATTTTTTTTCTTGAACAAAGTCCAGCAAAACCGACTCCTAACAAACTAATAACTAAAGAAGGTTCAGGAATATCTTGGACATCTTCAATAGGAGTATCATGTTCTGATGCTTGTTCTGATGTTGATTGATGTCCTGATGTTGGTTTTAAGGTGGGTTTTGATGTTGGTTTTAAGGTGGGTTTTGATGTTGGTT
>NZ_CEZPJD010000483.1:0-4053 GCF_983059655.1 Okeania sp. | reverse complement strand
GTTGGTTTTAAGGTGGGTTTTGATGTTGGTTTTAAGGTGGGTTTTGATGTTGGTTTTAAGGTGGGTTTTGATGTTGGTTCTGATATTGTTTCAGAGTCTTGAAGAACATCTGAAAAGCTGTTTGCCTGAATAAATACAGCAGAGTCGAGAAAAGCATCACCAGCATCAGCGATCGCTAATCTAATCTTGTGAGTTCCAGCACTAAGTCCTAATGCTTGTGCAGTAAATACATTAGTAAAACCATCATATTCTAGATCGAAAAATGGTCCACCCTCACTAGGGTCATTATTGTTGAAAAATTGTGGGTTACTAGCATCAGTTCCCAGTGGTTTTCCTCCATTAACTGTATTGATAGCAACTGGAGTAGATGTACCAGGGATTAGAGCAATATTGATGCCATTTAAGAAGAAGCCGAAGACATCATTGAATTTAGTGTTTGTCCATTCTACATATTCTTCAGAGGCAAATACATAATTGAAGAAAAGGCCTCCTCCTTCACTTTCAAAGTCAAATTCCAGAATAGTTGCATCAAAAGTTGTTTGCTCTTCAGGAATCAACCCATCCAAATCTGAATCTCCAGGCAATCCATTGTCGGTAGTTTTCTTATCCGATTCATTAGGACCTTTAGCATCTATTGCTTGACCTGTAGTCAGAATAATACCGCTATCTATGCCAATACCAGATGATAATCCATCACTGAAAATTCCAGAAGCACCAGCAGCACCTGTATAGTTGATAGAACCTGGTACAATTGTAATCCCACTACCGAGAATTTCATTGAGCAAATCATCACCATTACTGGTGGGAGTTATGGAAATTGCCTGAGCTGCTGTGGTACCACTAAGAGTAACGAAAGCTGTTCCGGCGAGAGTAGTAGCAAATTTTTTGATGAGTTTGGAAATAGTCATAGCTTGATTTCTCCTGAAACATAAAATTTTTAATAAGTAGGGAGTTAATATTTGAGGGCTTTGTTGAGTTTTTTTGTCTTATCCTCAAGACATTACGATAGGTTTTACTTTTCAGAGCCATAGTGCTGTCTTGAGAAGATGCAAAATTTACCGACTCAGTTAATAAAACATATCGGTAGCAATGATAAATATAGTTATATTTTTGATGACAGCTTTAAAGGTTCTGTGCGATCGATAGCTACTTTTAGAGCGCTCGAAGTTGTTGTAACTGATAAAATCGCGAATTCAATTTTGACACTTTAAATAGTCTTACAGAAAAATCTAGGAGTGGTGGGAAAAAATGTGTTGTGCTATATCTTAAGATAATTGCAAAACTTAATTTTCTAACCATCTCAGGAAAGAAAGCTATAGTACTTGCAAAGTAATAAGATATCCACTTCATCATTAATATTTTGGTCTTATATCGTTTTTAGCATATACACGGATAAACCGCATTACTTTTGGCTTGATTTTGAGTAATTTTACTGAATTTTCATAACTGGACTTCTAATTCAATGAAAAAAAACGTAGGATGCACCAAAAAAAATATTTAAGTAATAGTCATAAATATTTCGATTTCTTTATTATTTTTAGCGTATACACGGATTAAACCCCATTACTTTTAATTTGATTGTGAGTAGTTTTACAGAATCTTCATAAAAAGCTGCTAATTTAATAAAAAAAATCATAGGATACATCGGGAAAAATATTTAAGTAATAGTCATAAATATTTCCATTGCTTTATTTTTCTATCACAGTATACAGATAAATTGAATTAGTTTTGACTAAATTTTGAGTAGTTTTACAGAATCTTCATAAAATAGTCAGTTAGACCCAAATATTTCTGTAATTATGCGGAGGTCTAAAATCAACTTGATTATTCATATTCTCAAAACAATGTGTGAATAATTCTTATTTGTAAAGCCTTTCAATGGCTTGATAGAATTTTCATAAAATTCTTAGTTCAATCCAAATATTTCTGTAATTATGCGGTTGTATTAAATAAACCTATATCGGACATCATCCAGATGATTTTAGCAACTATTATTCTTTGTCAATACTTGAATGAACAATGCTTAAACAGTAAAAAAAAAGAATTAATTTCTGTATATAAATCCCCCTATTAATACTAAACCTGCTAATCGCTATATTTCATGATTACAGAGTAAAAATGGAGGTAAATACGCTAACAGTTTAAGGGGGTAATAGAAAAGTACTTTTGTTCTGTGGACTTGGCATAGCGCTACACGCAAGTCAAAAGTCAAAAGTCAAAAGTTAGAAGCCAAAAGTTAAAAGTTACAAAAAGTCAATGAAATGATACATTATACTAATATTTAGTTAAGAAATATTAATATAAATTCTATGTCTGATAAAAAGACTATACAAAAATCAAAAATTGTGATATGTGGTGCTGGCATTGGTGGCCTAACAGCAGGGGCATTACTGGCCCATAAAGGCTATCAAGTCCAGATATTCGACCAAGCGATCGTCCCTGGTGGCTGTGCTTCTACTTTTAAGCGACGTGGTTTTACTTTCGATGTGGGTGCAACTCAAGTGGCAGGTTTAGAAACAGGTGGAATTCATCACCGAATTTTTTCTGAGCTGGAGATAGATATTCCGAACGCTACCAACTGTGACCCTGCCTGCGCCGTATTTCTACCAGGAGAAACTCAACCCATTAATGTTTGGCGCGACCAAAAAAAATGGCAACAAGAGAGACTTCAGCAGTTTCCCGGTAGCGAACCATTTTGGCAACTAATGACAAAATTATTTGAGGCAAGTTGGAAGTTTCAAGGGCGAGACCCAGTTTTACCACCGCGTAATATCTGGGATATGTGGCAGTTAGCAAAAGCAGTACGCCTGGATACTTTGATAACAGTGCCATTTACTTTGACGACAGTGGCAGATGCACTACGTTTGTATGGTTTAAATGATAATCTACGGTTAAAAACATTTCTGGATTTACAACTGAAACTTTACTCTCAAGTAGGTACAGAGGAAACTGCCTTACTTTACGCTGCGACTGCTTTAGCTGTTTCCCAAGCTCCCCAAGGTTTGTATCATCTAGAGGGAAGTATGCAGGTATTAAGCGATCGCCTAGTTGCAGCCTTAGAAAGAGACGGAGGCAAACTCTTTATGGGTCATACTGTGGAACAGATACATATAGATAAGAGTAAAGCTACTGGTGTCAGAGTCAGAAATCAAAAAACTGGAGAAACTTGGGTAGAAACCGCTGACCATATTGTAGCTAATGTCACGGTGCAAAACTTAGTAAAGTTAGTGGAAGATGAAAATCAGACCTCACACCCAATACCCGGTTACAAACGCCGAGTAAATAAAGTCCCTTCACCATCGGGTGCATTTGTAATTTATTTAGGAGTAGATGAAAGTGCTATTCCAGCAAACTGTCCGCCTCATTTGCAGTTTTTCTACAACTACGACGGCCCCATTGGAGAAAATAATTCTTTGTTTGTATCAGTGAGTCATCCGGGAGACGGTCGCGCTCCCACAGGCAAAGCAACAATTACAGCTTCGAGTTTTACCGATACTCAGATTTGGAGACATTGCAAAGATTATCAGGGGTTGAAGCAGCAATATACTGAGGAAGCGATCGCTCGTTTGAGTGAATACTTTTATTTAAAACCAGAAACAATAGTTCATCAAGAAGCGGCGACACCTCGTACTTTTGTTAAATTTACGGCACGAGAGGAAGGTGTTGTGGGTGGTGTCGGTCAGCGTCTTTCAACTTTCGGACCTTTTGGATTTGCCAATCGTACTCCCATTCAGGATTTATGGTTAGTAGGAGATTCAACTCATCCGGGAGAGGGTACGGCAGGAGTGTCTTATTCAGCATTGACTGTGGTGCGGCAGATTGAAACTGAGAGTAGGGGAGTAGGGGAGTGAGGGAGTAGGGGAGTAGGGGAAATCTTTTTGATCTTTAATTAGGGTTTGCTGATTAATTATGAAAGCTTTGGTAGGCAAAGTTTACAGCATTTTTAGATACTAAGGGAGTACCAGCTTTTAGGTGGTAATGGTGCAAAAATGAGCCTATTTTGGGCAAGATAGGAGAAGAAAATCAAGGGATGATTCTTCTGACTACCTCTTC
>NZ_CEZPJD010000482.1:0-6024 GCF_983059655.1 Okeania sp. | reverse complement strand
TGAAATTTGCCCCCCTAGCCCCCCAAGTTTGGGGGGAACAAAAGCCAATTTGCTTCTAAAAGTCCCCCAGAATTGGGGGATTTAGGGGGCGAGTTATCTAGCACTAGAAAACTAAAGTCTTCTTCCCTCTTTCTTATTCCTTCTTACTTCTTTTTTAACACAGAAATTTGCCCCCCGAGCAAGCCAAGTTTGGGGGGGACAAGAGTCAATTTGCTATCTTTAAGTCCCCCAAAATTGGGGGATTTAGGGGGCGAGCGATGTAGCACTAGACTAGAAAACGAAAGTCTTCTTCCTTCTTCCTTCTTTTATTTAACTATGTCTATTCTTATTCCCTTTGAAAATATAATTTTGTTTACCTACCTCACAATATCTATGGGTTGGAAACAACCTATTGTGAGATTATCAAATTATCAAATTAATCCAGTAACAAGTCAGTTATTGACACAAAACTCTCAACCAGTCGCGGCAGAATTAACGGAGATTTTACCGAAAATCAAACAACAAACTAAAGTGCCAATTTTACTTCCGAGTGAATTATTAATTACAGGTACGGATAATCAAATTTATGTTGATGGGAAAGGCACAAATAATAGTTATGAAATAACTTTAGCTTTTGAAAAAGATTGTACTGCTAATGCTTGCTCTATTGGTTATATGAGTGGAGAAAAAGGAGGCAAACCTTTAGATGATGAATTTAGTCGAGAATTGAGTTTAGTACAAGACATTAAAGGATATTTTAGACCTTTAACTTGTGGAGCATCTTGTGCGCCTCCAATTATTGGATGGGAATATCAAGGAGTATTCTATCGTATATCTTTAAAAGGCGTTGGTCAAAGTCCAGAAATTGAGGGGGAGACTTTGAAAAAAATGGCTAACTCTGCTATTGAAGGAGGAGCAAGGTAATGAAGAAGGAAGAAGGAAGAAGGAAGAGGGAAGAAGGAAGAGGGAAGAAGGAAGTAGGTTGGGTTAAGCGGCAGCGCAACCCAACAAAAGCGAAAAATCTGACCTGGACTAACTTTCTAATCGTCGCAATTTCTTCTTTGCCCACTCCCGCAGTTTTTCGTCTGGATCATTTTCTGCTCTGTCTTTTAATAGTGGCAGGGTTTGCGGATGGTCTGGGTAATGTTTGACTATTGCTTCTAGTGCAATTTGTCGAGGATTGTCTTCAACAGTTTGAAATTCATTGCGGAGGCGATCGCGAATCAAGTCATCCAGGGGTTTATAGAAGTCACGATCTTTAATCCCGGTAGAAATTACAATTATAAAAGGATTATTTTCAAGGTCATCTTGACGTTGAAAAGGGTCATTAAGAGCGCAATTACGAAATAATTCAAATATTTCTGGGTTATCTTTCCAAGCAGTTGCTAATTGTTTCATTGCTTTTCCTCTTAAATAATTATTATCAGACTGTGCTAGTTGTTTAAGTATTGGTAAAGTTTCTGGGTCATCTTTCCAAGCAGTTGCTAATTGTTCCATTGCTTCTCCTCTTAAATAATTATTACCAGACTGTGCTAGTTGTTTAAGTATTGGTAAAGTTTCTGGGTCATCTTTCCAAACAGTTGCTAATTGTTCCATTGCTTCTCCTCTTAAATCTTCATCATCAGAATGTACCAAATGTTTCAGCATCGGTAAAATTTCTGGCTCACTTTTCCAACCAGTTGCTAATTGTTCCACTGCTTCTCGTCTCACCCAAATATCATCATCAGAATGTACCAAATGTTTCAGCATCGGTAAAATTTCTGGCTCACTTTTCCAACCAGTTGCTAATTGTTCCACTGCTTCTCGTCTCACCCAAATATCATCATCAGAATGTACCAAATGTTTCAGCATCGGTAAAATTTCTGGCTCACTTTTCCAACCAGTTGCTAATCGTTTCACTGCTTCTCGTCTCACCCAAATATCATCGTCAGACTGTACTAGGTGTTTGAGCATCAGTAAAATTTCTGGCTCACTTTTCCAACCAGTTGCTAATTGTTGCACTACTCTGATCCTTAACTTCTCATCATTGGACTCCACACAGCGTTTAATCATCGGTAAAATTTCTGGCTCATTTTTCCAACTAATTGCTAATTGCTGCACTGCTGCAAGTCGCAAAATCAAATCATCATCGAACTGTACCAGGTGTTTGAGCATCGGTAAAGTTTCTGGTTCATCTTTCCAACCAGTTGCTAATTGTCGTACTGCTTCAAGTCGAATCTGCCAATTATGATCTGGTTGTACCAAGTGCTTGAGCATCGGTAAAGTGTCTGTTTCATCTTTCCAACCAAAAACTAAGCGTCGTAATGCTTCTCGTCGCACAAAGTTATTATCATCAGACTGTACCAGGTGTTTGAGCATCGGTAAAGTTTCTGGCTCATCTTTCCAACCATCTGCTAACTGCTGCACTGATACAAGTCGCACACAGTTATCATCATCGAACTGTACTAGGTGTTTGAGTATGGGTAAAGTTTCCGGTTCATCTTTCCAACTATCTGCTAGCTGTCGCACTGCTTCAAGCCTCAACTTATCATCAGACTGTACCAGGTGTTTGAGCATCGGTAAAGTTTCTGCTTCATCTTTCCAACCATTTGCTATTTGTTCTATTGCTTCTAATCTCACCGCATTATTATCATCAGACTGTACCAGGTGCTTGAGCATGGGTAAAGTTTCTGCTTCATCTTTCCAACCAGTTACTATTTGTTTTAGTGCTTCTACTCTCATATTAGTATTATCATCAGACTGTACCAAGTGTTTGAGCATGGGTAAAGTTTCTGCTTTATCTTTCCAGTTAGTTGCTATTTGTTTTAGTGCTTCTACTCTCACCCAAGTCTCATCATCAAACTGTAACAGGTGTTTGAGCATCGGTAAAGTTTCCGGTTCATCTTTCCAACCATCTGCTAACTGTTGCACTGCTTCTCGTCGAACTTGCTCATCATCATCAAACTGTAACAGGTGTTTGAGCATCGGTAAAGTTTCTGGGTCGTTTTTCCAACCATTTGCTATTTGTTCTATTGCTTCTCGTCTCACCCAAGTCTCATCATCAAACTGTAACAGGTGTTTGAGCATCGGTAAAGTTTCTGGGTCGCTTTTCCAAACAGTTGCTAACTGTCGCACTGCTTCTTGTCTCACACCTGAATCATAATCAGATTGTACCAAGTGTTTTAACATAGGTAAAGTTTCTGGGTTGCTTTTCCAAACAGTTGCTAACTGTTGCACTGCTTCTCGTCGAACTTGCCAATCATCATTAGACTTTACCAGGCTTTCGATCATAGGTAAAGTTTCTGGGTCGTTTTTCCAACCAGTTGCTATTTGTTTTATTGTTTCTTGTCGTACATCCCTATCAAAATCAGATTGTGCTATTTGTTTCAGCCAGGTATAAGTTGAAGGATGATCCCTCCAGGTTTCTGCTACGATTACCACAGCTTGGGTATTAATTTTACTAACTAAGGATTCCTTTTTACGATCGCTTTCTAGACGAAGTTGTCTAAAGTAATTAGCGCCATGTCTGTAATAATAATTGTCATAATAATAACAAGCTTTATATCCCGTCAAATCTTTTAACTTGTCTAATAGCCGAAATTCTATATTAGAAATACCATGACGAATCCTAGCTTCAAACAATAACTTACCTGCCAAAAATAAATTCAAAAAATTTTCCTCTTCCCCCTCTTGCTCCATCAAATAACTAATAATTTCTCCCACAAACTTAGCATCAATCATCCCTGAAATTAACCGCAAAACTTCATGCCATTTTTCATCCCGCCAATGCTGGCCAAAAACATCATTTTTCAACTTATCTATTGAAATATTCTGAGTTTCCTTAAACTGCCAAACAAACTCCCAAGCACAAAAATATTCCAAAAAAGTTCTATGCACAAAAGCATAATATTCTGCACCAACAAAACACAGAATAAAATTCCGACTCCGCAACTGTTCCATCAACGCCCTAGCCACAGTTCTCACGTCATTAATATCTATACTTTTGAGATATTCTCTAATAATCCTTTCTAAATCTTTTTCCTGAATCAAATTACCAGCCAAACCTTCTTTATTTCTCTGCATAAAAAAAGCAACCTGACGCAAAATTGCCTGCTTATCCTTATAGTCAATAGTTATCGGGTCAATCTTCGCATCAACTAACGCTCTTTCCATATCCCATTGATGTAATAAAACCCGCGAAGCTTGATTATAAAGTTCAGCTCTATCTCTCGGCAATTCTTGATTTCTATTTAGAATAGCCATCATAGTTAATAACAGTGGATTTCCTGCCAACTCTTTAATAGCTGGAGAATCCTTAATTGCCCGTTTCAACCTTTCCCTTTTCCTCTCCTTTTCTACCTCATCTTGATAAGTCAAATCGTGCCAACGTTGAATAAAATTTTCAACTTGTTCATCTTCTAAATCCTGCAACATAAAATGGTCAAATTGAGCATCCCGGAGTTTTTGTGGCTTATAACCAATCACCCGCGAAGTAACAATAACCCGTACATTTTTATAGACATTTGTAAATCGATGAATATCAGTAATTATTTCCTCTCGTTTAGCAGGATCGAAAACTTCATCCAATCCATCAAACATCACAATAGCATCGCTATTTTGTAACTTTGCATCAAGTTCCTGTTGAGGTAATTGACAAGTTATACCACTACCTTTTTCCAAAAAATCCAGAAAATTTTGGCATTTATTAGCATCATAGTTCCGAACATAAGTCCGTAGTTCAATTAATATAGGAATTGGCTGTAGAGGTAAATCTTTCGGAGGTAATTCTGCCCATTGTAGAGCGATATATTGTAATAAAGTAGACTTGCCAGAACCGGGTTCCCCCAGAATAACTAAATATTGATAATTTGTATCTTCAACTAACTCTAAAACCGAGCGAATAGGACGGTCTAAATATCTCCGATGGAGACCTTCCAATTGTTCTTGAGAAAAATCTTCTCCAAACTGCCCAGTCTCCTTTAATCGCTGTCGATATTCTTTAGGAATTTCATGTACTTGAGGCAGAAATTCCTGAGATTCCCGGACATTTTGAGGAATAAACATTCGCCATAATTTCAATTGATTATAGGCATAACCACTGGTATCTAAACTTTCTAATTTTAGATTTCCATATTGTTCTCGAATTCCCTCCTGATATTTTTCTAGGTCAAATTCTGGTTTGATTTCAGTGTTTTGATTTGCCAATTTATCCAGATTTTCTGAATCCAATATTTTCCGTAATTCATCCGACTCAATGCGAATAGCTTTAGCTTTTTTCAGATATAGTTTTCCTACTCTTCCCCAGTTAAAATTATTCGGTAAAGATGGATAAATTTCATTCCCAATAGTAGCTAATGTTTTTGTATCTAATACTTTCACTTCATTCTGAAAAGCACTACCGAGAGTTTTTGCCACATCGGGATTTTTAATAAATTGTTTTAAAGGTTTAATATATTGTTTTAATTGAGTTTCATCTAGATCGGCATCTTCCAATTCTTGCTGTACCAATTCTAAAAATTCTTTAATTGCTTTTCCCGTCGCTTTTTGTAAAGGTTCTCTATTTAACCCTTTAATAACATTACCAATACTACTCTTAAAAAAATCCTTAGCATAATCTTTAGCTGCATCTTTAGCTAAATCTTCAAGAATTGGTTTAAACACAAACCCAACCGCCTGAGTTACTCCCCAAATAGCTAACCATTCAACCATAATTAATTTAATCCTCCTATGTTTTAATTATTTTTCATTATAAAAAAATTAGGCAGTCCAGTAGGGTGCGTTACATTTCATTAACGCACCATCTAGATTTGAATTTTCGCTCAGATTCGAATTTTCGGTGCGTTACGCTGACGCTAACACACCCTACTCGATCTGAGTTACTCCCCAAATAGCTAACCATTCAACCATAATTAATTTAATTCTCCTATGTTTTAATTATTTTTCATTATAAAAAAATTAGGCAGCGTTGCTGAATTGAAGTATGAATGCGTGATTGTTTGGTTCTGGTCCACGCCCCCTAAATCCCCCAAAATTGGGGGACTTTTAGAGTTTTATTCCCCCCAAAAT
>NZ_CEZPJD010000481.1:0-6065 GCF_983059655.1 Okeania sp. | reverse complement strand
GTTTTTCGGCCATAGTTAATTAAAGATAATTTTTAAGATAATTAATTATATTATAAGGTTAATTTGCGTAAGTCCTGTAATTATTAATTATTAATTATTTAACCAATTTCCAGATTTTTATTAGCCTTGCAAACATGAGCGCGAGTTGGCACTAAATAGTAGTTAGCCCTAGCAATACCCCAGGATTTCAGGTTCGAGTCTTATTGTGTCCATTTTATAGATAGGTCAGGGATAAATATTCCTCCTTACTTGACAGTTTTTGATTTTTTTATGTAAGATTATCTTACATAGCGTAAGAAATAAAACTATGGGACAACAAGAGGTAGAGAATAACTTAATCGAAATACTTAAGAGCATTCAAAGTGACTGTGGATACGATGCAGGGAATATTAATAGGCAAACTCGTCCTTTCATAGACCTAGAAGAATTTGATAGTTATATAGAGGTTGATGTAATTACTATATTGGCCACTGAACTTCAAATCGATATTCCAAATGATCGCCACATATTTGTTTCAGAAGATTGTCAGCAATTCCTAAGTATTAAAGAGTCAGCAGCTCTGGTCTGTGAAATCATCAGTAGTGGGGTAAGTCAGACATGAGTGAAGTAAATCAAAAAAAAGCTCTGATCGCTTCGCGCATTCGTGAAGCTCGTAAAATGGCAGGTCTTTCTCAGGCACAGGTAGCTAAGATGCTTGACCTTCATCGACCTTCAATTTCTGAAATAGAAGCAGGTAACCGTAGTGTTTCTGCGGAAGAAATTACTCAACTAGCCGAGCTTTTTGATGTTAGTTCCTCTTGGTTATTAGGAGAAGGAGCAGACCGAATGGATATTCATGACACCAGACTTCAACTTGCAGCTAGAGAACTCCAAAAGTTGAAGCCAGAAGACCTAGATAGACTGTTAAGATTACTTGCTGCAATGCAAATTGAGGAGAATAGCTGTGATTAATACTAAAGTAAATCGGGAAAAATATTCTGTGGCAAATCACAAGCAGGAACTAGCTAGACAGGCAATGTATAAATCGGCCGAAGTTAGGAAAGCAGAAGGTATACCTCCCAATCAAGCAATTTGTATTTATAAGTTGTGCGACAAGTTAGGTATAACAGTCAGATTTGTTGATAATAGCAGTATGGAAGGTATATATCTTGGAGGAAAAAAACCCACAATCTTACTTTCTGCAAAGCGACCTTTGCCAAGACGCAACTTTACCTGCGCTCACGAACTTGGACATCATGTTTTTGGTCATAGTGCAACAATTGACCAACTAATAGGAGAGACCCAACAATCAAAAATATTTCAGCCAGAAGAGTTTTTAGCCGATTCTTTTGCGGGTTTGTTATTAATGCCTAAACTAGCAATACGAAAGGCTTTCACTGTGCGGGAATGGGAGCCTGCTTTTGCAACACCCCATCAAATTTTTACTATCGCCTGTGCTTTTGGTGTAGGATACGAAACTTTAATCTATCACATGACTTATGCCCTGAAAATACTAAAACCTTCCAATCTTAAATCACTTCTAAAAGTAACCCCTAAAAAGATTAGAGAGGAAATTCTAGGGCGACTTACTACAAACTCATTAATTATTGCTGATGAACATTGGTCGCTATCTACCATTGATGTTGAGGTGGGAAATTACCTACTTCTCCCAAACACTGCACAGTCAGAGACAGACATAATTACTTTTGAGGAGAATCACCCAAAAGGTACTCTGTTTTTAGCTAACCGTCCAGGTATTGCGCGTGTCTACTGTCCAGGTACTCAGTGGGCGGTATTTGTTCGTGTTTCGCATAATCAGTTTATTGGTTTAAGTAAATTTCGGCATCTTGAGGAGGAAGAAGATGAATAATACTAACCCACCTGTCATCACAGAAAAAAATCTTTCTTATGCTTGGGCGCGCATTTTTCTACATATTATAGATAATCCAGGTAAAGAAATTGCTCCATTAGTAGTTAGAATAACAGGTTTCAAAAACAATATTCCCCAAGAAGAAGATCGAGATATTCGAGAAGCACTGGATGATTGCCTAAAAAGCAATGATAAACAGTCAGTTCATACTGTTGCTAATACAATTTTTCCTGAGTCTTTATGGCGACGCTCAAAAGATAGAAAAGATTTATTTGAAAGATATCAAAAAAATTTACCAAGGATTATAGCTTTAGCTAAAACTAAAAACTCCCGTGGTTTATATTTTGAAAGATTAATTTCATTTGGTTCCGGTCCTGAAAATGGCAACCAGCTTGAATACGTTATTTCCCAGTATAATTCCCGCCAAACAGTCAGAAGAACAATGCTTCAATTATCAATTTTTGACCCTGGAAGAGACCATGTTACCAATGCCCAATTGTCTTTTCCTTGCTTACAACATATTAGCCTTGTACCAAATAATAAAGAAGAAAGCCTCAAATTAAATGCCTTTTATGCTACTCAACAAGTATTTGAAAAAGCTTATGGTAATTACCTTGGTCTTTGCAGACTAGGTAAATTTATTGCATCAGAAATGAATCTAGAATTTAGTGGTCTTTACTGCCTTATTGGCGTGGCAAAAATAGATACAATACCTAAAAAAAATTTGGCGGGACTAGAAGAGTTAGCCAGAAAATCCTTAGAACATTAAAATTAGATTTAATTGAACATAATTATTCAACTCTATAGTGTAAAATGAAATATTGTTGAATAAATATATAGGTAAAAATTGTTAAGTGAAATGTTAAAATGTCTTCCTTTTAATGACTTTTGCTGAAAGAAAATCAAGATATTTTTGGAAGCACAGCATTATCACTTAATATAGCCTAATTAAATCTTTTAAAATGAAAAATAAACGCCCAAAACAGGGGAAACTTATTGTTTTTGAGGGACCAGATGGTGTTGGTAAAACGACCCTCTCAAAGGAAATAGCAAAGTATCTAGAACAAAATGGAAATGATTGTGAATTATTGAGCTTTCCTGGTTGCAAACCAGGAACGGTAGGAAAGTTAATCTATGACCTCCACCATGAACCCTCCAAATTTGGAGTTGAGGGTATAACTTCAGCAAGTCAGCAGATGCTTCATATTGCAGCTCATCTTGATGCGATCGAACGCCAGATAGTACCTGCTATCAAAGCAGGTCGAACTGTCATACTCGATCGCTATTGGTGGTCTACTTGGGTTTATGGAGTTGTATCAGGGATCGATCGTAAACTACTACAAAGCATGATCGAACCTGAACGAATGCAGTGGCAAAATATCAAGCCTTCTCCTATACTTTTTATCCGTCGCGATACCCCTATCGATAGAAATGTCAATTTAGAACATTGGCAAAAATTAAGTCAAGAATACAACATACTGGCAGCAGAAGAGCAAAAAAATTATCCAGTTGTTACTATTGATAATACAAACTCACTAAAAATTACGATAGAAAAAATTAAAGAAGTATTAGAGCAAAAACCAACTGTTTCTCGGAGTAAGTCTTCTAGTAAAAGTATTAAGCAAGATTTACAACTAACTCTTCAACTAACTCTTGATTGGGAAAAACCATCTGCTCCAGCACCAGAAATTATTTCTCATATTACTCCTGCTAAACCTAGTATTGTATTTGATACATATTGGCGCTTTGCAGTTGAAAGACAGAAAATTTTTTTCAAGAAGTTAGAAAACCGACTAATGCCTTGGACAGATGACCCAATTCTTTCTACTTATAAATTTACTAATGCTTATAGAGCATCTGACCGCACTAGCCAATATTTAATAAATAATGTCATTTATAGAAACGATCTTCCTGATTCAATTGATGAAGTATTTTTCAGAATTATCCTGTTCAAAATTTTCAACAAGATTGAAACATGGAACCTCCTAGAAAAAAAGTTAGGTCCTATTGTTTATTCTGACTATTCCTTCGATCGCTATAACAAAGTTCTAGTAGAAGCTATGGCATCAAGTAAAGCTATATATTCTGCTGCATACATCATGCCATCAGGTGGAAAGCGACTTGGTGGATACACAGCAAAACATCAAAATCACCTGAAATTAATCGAAAAGATGATGCTTGAGGAGCTACCAAAGCAGCTTGCAGATGCACCAAATATGCACCGTGGATTTGATTTATTTCGCAAGTATCCCACTATCGGTGATTTTTTAGCATATCAATTTATTACCGATGTCAATTATAGTCAAATCACAAACTTTAGCGAAATGGATTTTGTTATTCCTGGGCCTGGCGCTCTAGATGGAATTCGTAAAAGCTTTCTCGATCTTGGCGGTTTAAATGAACCAGAAATTATTAAATTTATGGTAGATATACAAGAATCTGAATTTGAGAGACTAGAACTTGAGTTTCAGTCTCTTTGGGGGCGTAAGTTGCAATTGATAGACTGTCAAAATTTATTCTGTGAAGTTGATAAGTATTCTCGGATTAGACACCCTGATATTTCAGGAATATCTGGTAGGACTCGTATTAAACAAAAGTATTTTCCTAACATGGAACCAATTGATTATTGGTATCCCCCTAAGTGGGAAATTAATCAAGAACTTGAAAAGTACAAAAAAAATCTAAATCCTACTCAACCGAAGTAGCCAAAATAAATTTTTTAGGAGTAAATTATGAATTTTAGTGAGTATCAATCCCAGGCACTCAAAACATCTCAAATTCCTGCATCTACTGATGATGATGTAATTGTACCTTTATTGGGTTTAGCAGGTGAAACAGGCGAGCTTCTTACTGAGTATAAAAAGTACCTTCGTGACGGTGAAGCTCATAAATTATTTACAGAGCGTATACAAGAAGAATTAGGGGATCTACTTTGGTATATTGCAGATGTGGCCAGTAAGTTCGACCTTGATTTAGGAAAGATTGCACAGATCAATCTCCAGAAATCTCAAGACCGTTGGGGAGCGCGTGAAACAACAAATGATGCCTATGCAGAGTCAGAAAATTACTTTGATAGGAACTTTCCTGAAAACGAACGTCTACCGAGACAGTTTAAAGTCGAGATTACTGAATTTAACCAAAGTGACTCTGTGAAAATGAAGGCGTTCGTTGATGGCAAGCAAATTGGCAACGATCTAACTGATAACTCATATTTTAGTGATGGTTATCGCTTTCACGATATCTTTCACTTTTCCTATGCTGCAATTTTAGGTTGGTCTCCCGTGACTCGTTCCAACTTGAGACGTAAGCGCAAAAGTCATCCCCTTATTGATGAAGTAGAAGATGGTGGTCGCGCCATAGCAATTGAGGAAGGTATATCAGCTCTTGTATTCAGCTATGCTAAAGACCATGAATTTTTGGCAGGAATTTCTACGATAGATTACCAATTGCTTAAGACTATCAAAAATATGACTACACACTTAGAAATTTCCCAAAAATCTCTAGGTGATTGGGAAAAAGCAATCATAATAGGTTATGAAATTTGGCGACAGGTAAAAAATAATAGAGGGGGTATAATTATAGTCGATTTGGATAACGGCTCAATAATATATCAAAGTTTATAAGAGATTTATTCCGTTGGTTTAGAAGTATTAGAATTCTGCACAGGGACTGTTTTGATAGCAATAGCGCTTGCGATCGCAAATGGATTTGTATGACTTATACTGACTAACCACTTCGTAATACCTAGTTTATCTGCTATTTCTTTGCATTTTCCAAAAAGTACAACAAATGGCTCACCTGTTGGCAACCTTTGGATTTCAACATCAGTCCAAGCAATTCCTTGACTCCATCCAGTTCCAAGAGCTTTGAGTACAGCTTCCTTTGCCGCAAAACGACCTGCGAAGTATTGACTGCGATTAACATCACGTTGAGCAAGACTACGCTCAGTTGCAGTAAAGCATCGAATTTCAAAATTATCTCCCGATCTTTTGAGGCTTTTTTCTATCCTGTTTATGTCAACAATATCAATGCCGTGGCCAATAATAGTTTCCATTAAGATCCTACTTACTCTCTAAAATCTAAAACTTGTATATCTCACAAATTTTAGTCAATTTATATTATAAATAGATTTTTTAGTGGTAAATTATTTATCAAAATTACATTTTGGAGCAGTATCATGGAAACTTTTCAGAAAATAATATCTGTGTTAGCTTTT
>NZ_CEZPJD010000480.1:0-6083 GCF_983059655.1 Okeania sp. | reverse complement strand
TATATGGTACGAGTGGAGTAATTTCGGCTTTGGCTGTTGTGGCAGGGGAAAGTCATGGAGGTTTTATTGAGAGGGGGGCGAGTTGGTTGGTTGGTTGTCAAAATTCGGATGGGGGATGGGGTGAGAGTTGTCGGAGTTATAACGATCCGTCGTTGAAAGGGAAAGGAAAAAGTACAGCTTCTCAAACTGCTTGGGCGTTGATAGGGTTATTAGCTGCGGGGGAGGCGACTGGTAATTTTGCGAGGGAGGCTATTAATAGGGGGGTAGATTTTTTGGTTTCTACTCAGAAAGATGATGGGAGTTGGGCGGAGTCGGAGTTTACTGGTACTGGGTTTCCCTGTCATTTTTATATTAAATATAATTTTTATCCGCAATATTTTCCTTTGATGGCTTTGGGGAAGTATGAGAATTTACTCAAAGATTGATATCATGTTCACTTGAATACATATATTATAGTGGAAGAAAGATGGAGTATAGTTCAAAAACCTCCAAGGCAGTCATTAAAAAACGGCAATTTCTTGGCTCCCATATGTTTTAGCGGGACTTTAGCAAATTTCAAGCCCAAACAAACCCCAAACTCTCTTTATGAGCGGTAAATACGTCGATGTTTTCATCTAACCACTCAACAAAACGATAAGATATTGCTGTACGAAATGCTTCTAAAGTATCAGCAAAGGTGTTTAATGGTTTGTTAGCCCAACGCCTTCTTATACCTCCAGTTAACTGATGCCAGATAATAAATGTATCAGCACGATCAGACTAAAATAAAATGCCTTTTTAAGCTGATTTTATCTCTGACTTGATATTCTCTTAGCCCTAACCACCCCTTGGCTTCCCTGTAGAAAACTTCGACCCAATTTCTCTTAGAATAAGTAGAATATATCCACTCTGGAGTTATATATTTGTGTTCGATATTAGTGATATAATAGTTAATATCAGTGGCATCAGAAAAATTTTTAGCATACCGATACGATAGCTATAGTTTTTTGACCTGACATCCTAGATAGTTGCACCTCTAATGTGGCAACCCAAACTTCTTCTTTCTTTTTTGTGCTTACTTGAACTAAGTTAAAGGCTTGTGGGGATATACTTTCAGCTAGCTGGTCTAATCTAATTTCCTCTTTAATATGATCTTGTTTTTTGATGATTACTTTTTCCTACGGAATGCTGCGCAAACGATTTTTAGCTAATCCTCCTATATAAGTTAAATTTCTTTTTTCTAGTTGCTTCAGGAATGATGTATTGTTACCATATCCCCCATCAATTAACACAATTTCTGGTTGATGTCCTCTAGACAAACATTGGTCAATTAGAGACATTGCTAAGTCTGGTTTCTTAACAAATTCTGGGTCTTTTTTTCCTAAAGGTAAAGAATCCGCTTTTTTATATAAAGCTATATCTAAAGGTAGGCTTTTTACTCCATCATAAAGATGAGTGGTAACCACAACTACACCATTATCTGTTTTTCCTATTTCTCCTATATATTGCCGCCCTACTCCTGCAGTAAAATTACCACTTTTTCTGTGGCCTGAATCGTCTATAATTAAAGCAAATGAACGAGAAGGTTTTGTTTGACGGCACTCCCACATCACTTGCAGACGACGCTCGTTTACAGCATCTAGAGACCAATTTGCTCGAACTAAGAAATGCCGTAATTTGTGGTACGTGTGACCTACGGTGTTGTTGGTAATTTGAGACAGATTTTTCCTCTCACTTTCTCCTAATAATCCTCCTATATAGTCTCTAAACCCTATTTTTTGAGCTTTTGTTTTAAATACATTGTTAAAGCGATCGCACCATCGATGGAAACAAGGAGGCATGGCCACTGAAGTTGTTTCTTTCATCAGACTTTACCCCGGCCAGTAATTAACGTAAAATACATATCATATATATATCATACCCTTTTTTTTACTATTTTTTCACTAAAGTCCCGTTAGAATTGGTATGACCAGATAATCTGCCATTGACCTGAAGGTGAGTTTTGAATTACTTCAAACCCACTAGCATCCTCAGTCTGACGAATGCCAATGAGAATCTGTGCTGTAGTAGAAATCAATCGTTTATTTATCAATACTTCTGCTTGATTATTTTCAAACTTAACAACTAAAAAGTCCTCAAATGACTGATCGACATTCAGTACGTTATTCCACAAACCAGTTTCATAACGTAAGTTTCTCCTGCCATAGAGAATATACCGAGAATTATTTTGGGTGAAAACATCAACTACTCCCCCAACTAATTGCCATCCTTCTCCAACCAATAATTCTTTGTGTTCCTGAGCAAAGCTATGAATTTGGATAATTTCACAATCATAATTTAGAACAGGACGAAGCTGATCGCTATCGGAGCGGGGGTCTCTCAATGGGTCTTGTAAAAGTGCCTTCTTTTGCCACTTCTCGTTAAGACTATCGTAATTTATGTCTTCTGGCAAAGATGCAATAGCCATTACCAAAGGAAGTATGAGGGAGAACACTATCCCAATTAAGTATTTCGTAAATTTCGTAAATATTGTTATCCTTATAAGTTTATATGTTCGCTACCTATGAGATTGATTTGCGCTTTATTCTTGCTAAAGCAGTACCTACAATAAATAGTAGCACAGCCGATATTTTCGGCTCGTTAACAGGTGTAGGTTGATCAGTATCAATAGATAATGGACTTTGCACCCACTGTAGCTGTCCTGCTTCCATGAATGTCAATCCTGTAACAAATGCAGTGACATCATTAGGGTCAATCCCTAAGTCCAAATCTACATCCTGTATTCGGAAGAAATCAACTCCTGAGTCAAAACCGAGGTCAGAGAAGAAATATTCTGAACCGCCGATGATATCTGCTATGTATACAGGATTTGATGCATCACCTAACCATAGTTCATAAGAATTATCTCCAAGAACTGGCAATATAAAGCTTCTGAAGTTAATATCATTCTCTACAGAATAATCATATCCAAAAACTACCTCGGGATCGCTCCAAACAATTTCCTCAACTTGAGTAGTTGTATACTGGAAATGCCATCCATCTTCTTGGACATCAGGGAGCAATGGATTCTCTCTAGTAGTTCCAGGGGCAGCTCCATCACGAAAAGGAAAGTACCATCGTCCAGGCTTGTTGATATTTGAACGCTGATTTAGTGTCAAAACGTTGGAAGTACCGGAGCCTAAAAGGGTTTGTGAAGCACCAACTGCACCACCAGTATATCCTGCAAAGGCGGGTTGACCTCCAAGGCCATTTTCTCCTTCGCTAGCATCTCCTGTAGTCCATTCAAGATTTCCATAGCGAAACTCAACATCGGTATTAGAACCAGTAAGATCGTTCCGATCCCGAAGTATCAACTGGAAAGTATTCTTCTTGGAAGGATTGGAATCGTAATATCCGACATTATTCCATGTAATTACTGCAACATCAGAGGTTGGAACGCCCAAGTAGACTTCTCCACAGTTTGAGCATCTCGTATCCACGTCTCCCCAGTATGGAGCAATCATTTCCACCGGAAGGCCACTAAAACCAGATGGAGTAAATTCTCCGTATGGTCCACCAAAGGTAATATTGCCATTGTTATTTATATAAATTGTACTGTAGTTGTTACCATTGAGATTAATTTCAAAAGGCAGTTGGATTGCGTCAGTGCTACCATCATCATTACGAGTCATAGCAAGTGTCCCCAAATCTGCTGGTCCACCTAGCCCAGTCATTAGAGTATTATTATCTGTTCGGCTAGCTACGTCATTTAAGATGATCTGACGCAAACGGGCATCGTCGTCTATAGTGCTGTGATTTATGGACGGATCGCCAAGTAGTGTATTAACGCTGATATTATTTGCACCTATAACATTGGTTTCACCGGATATACCGCCCCCTGTCTGAAAATAGTTTGTTGCGCTGACCACATTATCGGGAACAATCTGCGGACCGGAAGAAAAAATGGAAGAAATAGGTTGAAAGGGATTTGATAGTCTACAGTTCAATACGTTATCTGCTGCATAAATTCCTGTTCCTCCACATCTAACAGGGTCTAACTGAATGAGACGTTCAATAGAAACATTATCTTGATCCAACTCATTAGCAACGCGCAAAGCTTGATAACCTCCACGGCTATATCCAATTAGATAGTTTGTTGAAGAATCAAACAAATTAAAGTAGTTTGTTGCTTCATCAACATCATCCCACTCGAAAACTCTTGAGTAGTAATTTTCACCTACTAATAGATTTCTTAGATCGGAATTCAGACTATTTATACCAATAGTATTTCCTTGACCTTGCCATAGAGAGTAACCCTCCATGATTCCAACTACTAAAGGTTCCGATATAGCAGGTGAACTCCACGATAGAAACCCAAAGAATGCAGCAGTTGTTGCTAGGGATTTGATCGATGAGTGTTTCATTTATTATCTCTGTATAAATTTAACATTATTATTGACAGAATAGAGATAGCCAAAAAATAAAACAACAGCAAATCAACATCTTTACTGAATCTTTATATAGTAAATATATGTAAATACATTAGTTTTTCAAATATTTCTAAAATCCAGATAAGACAATTAAAATTTTACCAAATTATACTAAGTAGCAAAATAACAAAATTAGGTCTATACAAATATTTGAGAAATTTTATATTTAATACCAATATCATCTATCACCATAATTTTAATCATCAAACAATGTTAATTTATATTAAGCAATTATGCCAATATCCCTCACTATTTATCAATCAAAAATCAAGATATAATCACGATTTCAAACTATTTATATGTGGAATCTGACAGGAGATTTGATATGTAAGAAGTAAAAACCGTGTAATTACGGAAATACGTTAGATTAATCAGTACAACTTATAGTAGATTTCCAGAGATGAGATAGATTTGTCTTCATCTAATCTTCACAAAACTCAGCAACTACTCTAACGGTACTTTGATATTTTTTATAGGTAAAATGGCTTCAAACCCAATATGGGCAAGGGAAATACACTAACTAGCCAAGAATGGCTCACACCTAGATATATCAACAAACGTCCTGATTCGATGTCAAATCGTTACCGTATAAGCTTTTGATGCTATTTTGAACTTATTTTTTTGTGAAAATTTCTATACTATACCGACTTTGGCCTTCTATAGCTACAATATTTTCCATAACTTATAAGATTAACTGTATCAAAAGTATTATGAAATTTATTAACCCTAAAGTTGATTATGCCTTTAAAAAAATATTTAGTTTAGAACAAAGCAAAGAGATTTTAATTAGCTTTCTCAATGCGATTATTTATGAAGGGGAGAAAGTTATTGAATCTTTGACAATTGTCAATCCTTATAACCCAGGTCATATCATTATAAGGAGACTTATGTCGTCCGCGAAAACCAATCAATCTTGATGTTTCACACTTGCTATGTTAAAATATAACTGATTGGTAAGTAATAACTAAACCGTATATGGTTGAGAAAGCGTACAAATTTAGGTTTTACCCTACCCCAGAACAGGAAAACTTGTTACGGAGGACATTGGGTTGTGTACGCTTAATCTATAACAAAGCTTTAGCAGCGAGAACCCAAGCTTGGCATGAGAAACAAGAACGAGTAGGGTACGCTCAAACCTCAGCTATGCTTACCTCCTGGAAGAAACAAGACAACTTAGATTTTCTCACTGAAGTAAGCTGCGTACCATTACAGCAAGGTTTGAGGCATCTACAGACTGCCTTCAAGAACTTTTTTAGTGGACGCGCTAAGTACCCCAACTTTAAGAAAAAGCGGAATGGTGGTAGTGCAGAGTTTACAAAGTCTGCTTTCAAGTGGAAAGATGGTCAAGTCTATCTAGCCAAATGTGCAGAACCATTACCTATCCGATGGAGTAGGCAACTACCACGAAACTGTGTACCAAGTACAATTACAGTAAAGCTTGACCCCTCTGGTAGATGGTCTGTATCTTTGAGAATTAATGATACAAGAGATTTAACTCTCAAGCCAGCTAATAAACAGATAGGCATTGACTTAGGAATCACTAGCTTATTAACTACCAGTGATGGAAAAAAAGTACCTAATCCTAGGGCGTGTCATCAATTAAGGAGGTTGACAAAATGGGTATTGTATGTTCTA
>NZ_CEZPJD010000479.1:0-6083 GCF_983059655.1 Okeania sp. | reverse complement strand
GCCATATCCAATCAACCAAGAGAAGAAATAATATTTCCTTATATTCAATTCCGTAACGGTTTTAACCAGAGGTAATTATCAATTATCCATTATCAATTATCCATTAATGAACAGGTGTCTGAAATAAACTTATTTCTCTTCTATAGTAATAGATGTTTCTATATCTGTTGAATCATTTACTTGTGAGCTAATATTATTTTTTCTACGTTCATCCAGCCATTGCTGTAAAATCAAAGCTGCTGCTTTTCTATCAATTAAATGTTTATTCTGAGAAGGAGAAATATTTGCAGCTTTCAACATCTCCTCAGCTTGAACTGAAGTCAAACGTTCATCAACATATTCTATAGGTAGTTCTAGAGCCTGTGACAATCTTTGAGCATATTTTTGTATCTGTTTAGCTTGAAAACCTATAGAACCATTCATAGAGTATGGTAAACCTACAATTAGAATCTGTACTTGACGTTCTTGGATAATAAATTTTAACCTAGCTATATCTTCTTGAAAAGAGGTACGTTTAATAGTAGTAATACCAGTAGCAATTAAACCAGTACCATCACATCCTGCGACCCCCATACGTTTTCTTCCTACATCTAAACCCAGTGCTGAAATTCGAGATTGAGACATTGAACATTCAACTCCTTAATCTACAATTATACTTTTTAGATTTGCGATAAATCTCTCACTCCTTTTCGCGATCAATTGGAGATGTTTAACAATTAATAAACAATTAATAAATAACAATTATAAAAATTACCGAATAATTAATAATTAGGGTTTGCGTATGGAAAGTCTTTTTGCTCTTTGTAGGGAGTAGACAGTAAGCAGTAGTTAGGACATAGAAGAAATGGGAATTACAGAGTCAGTGGCCAAAAGAATAGTCAGAGTGATTTTTCGGCTGCGTGCAGGGCGTGAAAATCCTCACTTTTTTAACAATAGCTTCTCAAAAGCTCATACTTTTTTCAGGCATAAATTACCTAAAACCAATATCAGTCAATGCACGCGATATTTAATCAGCAAACCCTAATTAATAATTAAATAATTCTGCTTTAAAGCCTTCCCTTTTAAAGAGAGAAAAAGTGCTAGGATATCTCCTTATTTTCAATTCCGTAACGGTTTTAACCAGAGGTAATTATCAATTATCAATTATCAATTATCCATTATCAATTATCCATTATCATCATCATCCCCATTTTGTGAATTTGGAGATGACGACTCTGATGCAGAATTTACCTGTTCGCTTGTAGCTTCCCAGTAATAATTATTATTAGTCTTGAGCTGAGAGTTACTACTTTTACCATGTCTATTTTGCATGATCTTTAACAAAGAACTACGACTAGGAACTGGTTTACGAACTGGTTGCAGACCTTGAAGAACTTCCGAAAACTGGAGGTCAGAAATAACAGACTTAGACTCTCGGAGTTTATGCCAAACAGAACGAGACATCAACAAAGAATGTTCAATTTGTTCAGCCTTTATCTTTTCTAAATATGCTTCACGTTCAGGTTGATAATCAACAGAAGCAAGTTGTAGAGATTGAAGAGGAAAATCTTGAGCCAGTGTTGCCATTTGAGATAATAACTCTGGATACAACCAAGTATAAGCTGGATGTACAGTTAATTGAGCTATATGTGGTTGTGTACCATCACGACATAATTGTACTTGAAAGTAGCCGATCGCTGCCTTACGTTGGGGTTCAAACACATACCCACTAACCAATTCAGTATGATTTACCCATTGCCTTACTCCCTCCATTAAACTACTAACAAAGCTAGTTTGAAAATCTGGGATATGGCGGTCAAATACTTGCCGTACCAGAGGAGGCATAGATACTGTGTCCAATTGATAGAGCAACTGAGCATCAGCATTACTAATAGGTAGTAAATTTGGTAAATTTGGCTGAGAAAGGGCTAACTCTTGTAATTGTTGAGAAGTAATTGTCCAGTAAGTAATTTGGGCTAATGGCTGAAAACCATTTTGGCGATAAAGGGCCATAGTCTCTTTATCATTAACATTAACTTCCAATAACCATGTCCGTGCTTCCCAAATTTTCTCAAAGCAATATCGTAATAGTTGAGAACCTATTCCTCTGTTTGTCCCTGTTTCCTCAGTAACTATCCTTTCTACCCGCCAACTGCTACGGGTGCGGTTGCTAGGAAAAACTTGGATTGCCCCTTTAATTTGTCCATCTATTTCTGCAACATAGGAAGTTAGTAAATATTTGCAGGGATTAGGGAAAAGACTCAATAATTTTATGGGCCAGTACCAACGACTAATTTGTGGTAATTTCTGGCTTAGGCTAATAGGAGACAGGTTAAAGGTAACATCTCGATGATTGTGTTGTACCTCCGGAGTTTCCCTACTTATGTTCTTGATAGCTTCTAGGTCGCGGTACTCTAGGGGACGGATGACCACCTGACTTTTATTTTGGCGGGTTAAAGGTTTCATTATTTTTTTTTCTAGATTTTTAGGTGCTTATCTCAAATAAAGTTTTGATTTTTGTGGAACTGGAAATTTGGCCAAACCAGGTATTAGTCATCCAGATAATTTTGAATGACTAAAATGGGCGTGAGTTTATAGTTTTTTCAGATTAGCTATATAAGCATTAGTAATACTTTATATCTTCTTCATTCCAGTAATCTTCACTTTTTTAGCCTTCATTTCCATGAACTTCTTGTCTTATCAAAATAATTGGGTTGCGCAACACCGCCTTTTAAGGCGATCGGGTTTTTGGAGCCTTGTTCAAATCCCCTACTTCCCTTTCTGGCTCCCCTCCTGGGAGGGGCAGGGGTGGGTTAACTTTTGACTGTGATGAAGTGTGTCTTGCATTCTGAGGGGACCTCAGAATTACACACTCGCTTCTGACTTCTGACTTCTAACTTCTGACTTCGTCAAGATGATGGCCTGATCAAAACTACTGGGGTTTGTTCATCCGCGTTTCCTGCGGGATTACTTCTTAAAGCTTCCTCTAGTAAAGAAGTAGATACATTAGAGGTTGCTGCTAATATTTTAACTGCTTTCAAATCGTTAACATCTACTATCGCTGCACCCAGGCCCGTAGCTGTTTGGATTTGTTCCACTAAATTTTGAGGATTTTCTGGGCCTAAAACTATAAATTGGTCATAAGGAGGTAAAGTTCCGGTAACATCATCTATTAGTCTGGCTTGTTCTCCTGCAAATTGATAGAACATACCAGGTTTCCCTAATAATTTGGCTATGGCACCTCCGAAAAAGGCCATAAATACTTTGACTGGTCCAACAATATCTACGAGAGTTTGCATCCCACAGGCTGTTGCCAGACTTGAAGTGGGTAGAAAGAAGTAACAGATGCGTTTTGCTACCCATCCAGGTTTAACGTCAGTAGGGTGACGAAAACGACCTTGTATTAGGGCCAGGGGTGTTTCACCGATGGTAACAATGTCCCCTGGTTGAGCATGAGGAACTACATAACGTTTGACAATTTCTATCGGATCGTCTAATTCTGTTAATAAGTGAGTGCGAATAGGAAATACTGTTGCATTTTGCGCTTCTCGCTGATTTGGAATAGCTTTAGGATCGGGAAATTTGAGAGGCACTACAATATGACGAGTTTTGGGAATACGACCTTGAGGGCCATAGGTAATATAATTAACTTTAATCCAAGCTGACTTGAGTTGGTCTAAATTTTCCCCACGAATATCTATTGATATCTTCAGTTTTGTCTTTTTTCCTACTTTAACGATATAAGCAAACCAATAGTCATCGGGTCTAGCTGAGGCATCTTCATGGAAAGGAATAATTCGAGTTTGATAATTTACTTTTTCTAAACTTGCACCAGACAGTAGTTTTACTTCTGCTTGTATTTCTGGCACCATAATTTCTAAGCTTTTGGTACGGTTGCATAATTCCATTTCACCCACTAATAGGTAATTTTCTGGTTCTGCAACTGCTAAATGCCATTCTCCAGAGGTTAGTTCTAAAGCATTTCCTGGACGACTACGGTATTGTAATTCTAGTGCTAAATAGCCTAAACCTAGAAGTACAGTTAAGACGATAATTCCTGTTGTGAAAATTTCTATAATCACTTAATCTCCTGTTAATATTTATTTGAACTAAGTTTGCTTAATATAATTTTCTTCATCTTATTTGAAAATTCAGCTTATTTTACCGAAAAAATGGGTCTAAAGCCTCGCCTATAAGCGGGCGACTCTTCGTCTCAAACTTTTTTTTATTCCCCCTGTTGCCTGTTGCCTGCGCACAGTGCTATATTGACATTTTTTATTAAATATGATATTGAGATATAGCTAAATTAAAGAATCTGCGTCTCTGGGGGAGCGCAGAGTGTCAAAAAGTCAAACAAAATATATAAGTTATTCTGGTTCTTTTTCTCGTAAAGATTTGTAAACTAATAGGTAGTGTTTTGCAGGATTGGTTTCTAGAAAAAATTAGTCCCACTCAGAAAAAATACTTCTAATTCTCTGCTGCTGATGCAAAGAATAGATGTGGAGTATTTTCGCAAGAACACAAAACTAGAAATTTACTGACTTTTTAACTCAGAAATAGGACTTCTATGAAGCAACTTATGATTGCCGAACGCTATCTATTACTTGTACATATCTTGTCAACAGTTTTTGGACTAGCAGGTCTGTTAATAGTTCTACCTAATCCTGAAATTATTATCAGCTTGCCTCCTTTAGGACAAACTGCCTTCCAATGGAGTATGGCAGGTGGAGGAGCAACTTATATTATCTTTGGAGCATTAGCAGTTGCCTTGTATAGCATGAGGAATTTGGGAATAGGTACAACCCTGGCTTTTATGCTGCCTTCTGTGTTTCTATCTTTGAGTAGCGAACTATTGGGCACTAGCACGGGTTTTCCTTTTGGAGATTATGCTTACCTGAGTGGCTTAGGATACAAAATTGCAGGTCTAGTACCTTTTACAATTCCCTTATCTTGGTTTTATATGGGATTGGTTTGCTATTTACTAGCTCGTTGCGGTTTACAAGTCAAGAGTTCTAGTTCTTGGATACGTCATGTAGGAGCGATCGCTACAGGAGCAATGCTTCTAACAGCTTGGGACCTAGTCCTTGACCCAGCAATGAGTCAGGCACCATTTCCGTTTTGGACATTTCAAGAGGAAGGCTCTTTCTTTGGTATGCCTTACCGCAACTTACTAGGATGGGTAGGTACAGGTGTAATATACATGTCTGTAGCTGCTTGGTTTTGGCGCAAGAAAACAATTTCATTGTCCCGTCAACAGTTAAACCTGCCACTCATTACTTATTTAGTTAACTTTGCTTTTGGAGCAACAATTACTGTATTTGCCTTAGATGCTAGATTTTTATTACCCACTTGTTTGAGTGTAGTGGTAGGGGTAATTCCAGCGATCGCCCTGTGGTCGATATCTCCAGCTAATCAATTGAGTGAGGTGGATATGTCCCTCGACAATGCTGTGAGTGATGACGAGGTAAAAGTACCTGTGACACAGGTAAAAATGGCTATTAAATAACATAAGCATTCAGCCGTCAGCTATCAGCTATTGCTTTTAGTTTTAGATAAAAGCTTTACTAATTGAGTCAGAATTTATACTTACGCCTAAAAGCTGGCTGTAAAGTCTATATTCGTTAAAACCCCCTTGAGAGCTAAGAGCTGACAGCTAATAGCTGTTTGCGCAGCATTCCACAGGAAATGCTTACAAAATAACTCAAAAGTTATATCAGTTTTAAGTTTGAGAGAGTTTCGACTTAGTTAATAATTTGCGTAACTTAGAGATATAATACGCTAGTTATCACAGGCAAGTAGTAACGAGGGTGAAATTTGTATATTCTGCACTAATCGCGGCTGAAACATTTCTGGCAGTCTATCTATATAGACATAGACCTCTCCAGAAATCCCGCTCCCTACTAGGAATGACGCAATCAGGGTTTGAGGACTTTTTTCTGATGTTGATTGACAAAGATTTAAATGTAGGTATAGAGTTTAGATATGCGGTTGGCTTGACCGTCAATGTCTGTGGATGAGTAACCGCCGACGGCCTCAGTAGAAGCAGGAAGTAAACATCAATTTGTCGCATCGATGTGACGCTTTGTATCAGTTTTATGAAGCAG
>NZ_CEZPJD010000478.1:0-6102 GCF_983059655.1 Okeania sp. | reverse complement strand
ACTTCTGACTTCGTTAAAGCCATTTATCCAAAATTTTAGACAAATGCTGTAGTTTGATTGGCTTACTTATGTAGTCATCCATGCCAGCTTCAATACATTTCTCCCGATCTCCTTTCATCGCATTAGCAGTCACAGCAATGATAGGAATCTTTCGGTAGCGATCGCCTACCTTGCCTTGACGAATCAAGAGACTGGCTTCGTAACCGTCCATTATTGGCATCTGACAGTCCATAAAAATCAAGGTATAAGGTTCATTATCAATAGCTTCTTCTAATACAGATAGGGCATCTAATCCACAATTTGCTAATTTAGCTGTTAAACCAAGTTTTCTCAGATAACCCTTGAACACTAATTGATTGACCCGATTATCCTCTACCAGCAATATTCTTGTACCATCTGGCCAAGATTTCACAGATGCACAATCATGCTCCACTATTTTTGCAGATTGAAGGTTTACAGATTCCTTGATTGGTTCCACATCTGGAAACAATTGATTTTCTCGCAATACCCTACTACTATCATTCACAGCGACTAGAGCATTGAAGAGGTCAGTGGGATTCACTGGCTTGTTAATACATAACTGAACCTCCCGGTCTATCAAAACAGAAATATCATACTGATTGCTGATGGGAGTCATCATTACTAGCGCTAGGGATGTGAAGCGGGCATCAGCTTTGAGGTGCTGAACCAGTTTTAAACCATCTATGCCTGGCATTTGTAGATCTATAAGAGCAATATCAAAGGGTGGTTTCTCCAGGTGATTACTTTGTTGCACTCGGTCTTCGCAGTATGTAATGGCACTAGGACTGTCTATCGCTGTCACAACCTCAGCGCCCCAGGAAGCTAACTGACTCCTCAAAACTTCACGGCTACTAGCATTATCATCGACGACGAGTATAGCCATATTGTCCAGATGAATAAAGGGAATATCTGGTTGTGTTTTCTCGCTTTGCTGCATGATAATTGTGAATTCAAACTCGCTGCCTTGGGCATTTCCCATTCATTGACAAGTTTCACTCGCTGCGCAGGGGTATTCACAACCTCCTTATCTATTCCTGCTGTTTGCTTTCCGGTGTTGACTTGAGTGATTTGTCGGACACTAAGCAGTAGGTTTGCTCGGCTTTTTAATAACAATTTCTGCAACCTTAAATTTATTAATTGCAATATCTGCATCTCCTTTTAATGCAAATCTTCTGCCTTGCTCAAGACGAAGCATATCCAATCCTCTTATACTTTTTGCCTCAGATTTTGGCACAAACATATTGAGACTGATAGGAGCTGACAGAAAACTTTGGTTATCGTTATAAATCAATCGAATCCTGAACTTATGTAGAGAAGACTTTGGTGCGCCGACTCGAATATTAAAACGATCTATATCACCTGACCTCAAATACTGAGATACAGAAGATCCACTTCCCTGGACACGAGCTTTATAATTATCTCTATCAATATCTAGCTGCACCATATATTGGTAAGATGGACTAGCCGCACCACCATAGCCACCAGGAACTAAAAGTGTAACTTCTGAAGAGAATTTGATAGTATCGCGTTTAAAATTACCGTTAACGGTCTTGCCAGTAAAGTAAATTTCTCCAACAACCATTGCTGCAAATGTTCGTCTTTTCCTGATATCACTATCTTTAAATATTCCCAAAGCACTCATCAATTGTTTATAGTCCTCATCTTCTTTATTTTTCATAAATTCTTCTATGTTAAAAAAATATCGCCCCATTTTTGTATGGAGTGATCGATATTTTTCTTCATATTTATTAAAGCCAATTATAAAATCAACATCTACACCAATTTCTCTAAGAGCACTTGAAATATCGACATTAACTGAATCCAAAAAGTCATCTATTTGCAGCTCATGTAAGTAAGGTTCTTCAAAAGAAATTGGATAACCTTTAGGTACTAAATTGAATTTGACTATAGTATCTTGCACTTCTCCCCAACCATCATTTCTTAGCCAAAAATGAAGTGCGTTAGGCTCATCCCCTGGAAGCACTAAGACTGGATAAGGATTTAGAGAACTTTTTTCAACTATGAATATATTTTTACCAACTATTAAGCCGTCAACAGCTTATAGATGTTAAAGTCCAAAACTGATAAAACTATATTCCCATACGCGATCGCACTCCCACCCAAAAATTCTTTATTCATCTTAATAAGCACCTACGCAGAGCGAATAACTTACTTCCAAAATACACGAAAATTTCTTAACCAGCAACCACCCTGTATCCCTTACATATCAGTACTTATAACAAATGGCTAATGAAAGTGCGATAACTAAATTTAGCTGTGCTATTGCACCCTTTTTACCCCCTAAATAGCTCATTTGAACTTTTTTTGAAAAATTAAGTTTAAATTCCAAATATATTTAGGAATAATTTATAAGCTGAATTTATAATAAGCATTGATTAAACCCTAAAAAGCTTACATATAAAGACTTTCACTCAAATAAACAGCACCAAAAATTAAATATAAACCTTCTTCCTTCTTTCTTCTTACTTCTTCCTTATAGAATAAAGCTGTAGCTAAGAAAGAATTGGTTAGGACAGAGACTGATTATGAATCTTAAACTAGGAAATGTTTTTCCAACTATTCCCTATTCTCTATTCCCTATTCCCTGCTATATCTAAAATATTTATTCTAAAATCTAAAAAAAATGTCATTTGTTGGCCTACATATTCATAGCGACTATAGCCTATTAGACGGGGCATCCCAATTACCACAATTAATAGATAGAGCCGTGGAACTAGGAATGCCAGCCATTGCTCTGACAGACCACGGAGTAATGTATGGGGCGATTCAATTAATTAAACTCTGTAGAAATAAAGGAATTAAACCCATAATTGGCAATGAAATGTATGTGATAAATGGAGAAATTGAGAAACAACAAAGAGGCAAAAAATTTCACCAAGTTGTATTAGCAAAAAATACTCAAGGCTATAAAAATTTAGTCAAACTAACAACCCTTTCTCATCTCCATGGTTTTCAAGGAAAAGGCATATTTGCTCGACCTTGTATTAATAAAGAATTACTAGAAAAATATCACGAAGGCTTGATAGTAACTAGCGGATGTTTGGCAGGAGAAGTACCGCAAAATATTATGCAGGGAAAATATGAGGAAGCCAAGAAAATAGCTAAGTGGTACAAAGACTTATTTGGGGAAGATTATTATCTAGAAATACAAGACCATGGTTTCCAAGAAGATAGAGTAGTAAATACTGGAATAGCTAGAATTGCTAAGAAACTAAAAATAAAAATAGTAGCTACAAACGATTCTCATTTTATTTCTTGTCGAGATGTAGAAGCACATGACGCTTTGTTGTGTATTAACACTCAAAAACTAATAGTTGAAAAAAAACGGATGCGGTATAGTGGCACCGAATATTTAAAGTCTGCTGAAGAGATGAAGCAACTATTTAGAGACCATCTAGAAAATGAAATTATAGAAGAAGCGATCGCTAATACGTTAGAAGTAGAAAGTAAAGTTGAAAAATATGAGGGAATATTGGGGGAGCCAAGAATTCCTGATTATCCAATTCCACCAGAACATAATGCCGATACTTATCTAGAAGAACTTTCTTGGAAAGGATTATTGGAAAGGCTGAAACTTAAACAAAGAAGTGAAATTTCGGCAGTTTATAAAGAGCGAATAGAAACTGAATTGAAAGTTCTTCAGGATAAAGGTTTCTCTACATATTTTTTGGTGGTTTGGGATTATATAAAATATGCTAGAGATGAAAATATTCCTGTAGGTCCTGGTAGAGGAAGTGCTGCTGGTTCATTAGTTGCTTATTCTTTGCGAATTACTAATATAGATCCGGTGCATCATGGCTTGTTATTTGAAAGATTTTTGAATCCCGAACGGAAATCAATGCCAGATATTGATACAGACTTCTGTATTGAAAACCGAGATGCAATGATTGATTATGTGACTGAACGATATGGGGAAGAGAGAGTTGCTCAAATTATTACTTTTAACAGGATGACATCTAAGGCAGTATTAAAAGATGTGGGGAGAGTGTTGGGTGTTTCCTTTGGGGAAGCTAATAAAATGGCAAAATTAATTCCTGTTGCCAGGGGTAAACCAGCTAAGTTAAAGGTGATGATTTCTGATGAGACTCCTGCCCCAGAATTTAAGGAAGCTTTTGAGAATAAAGAAATACAAATAGAAGATAATGAAGGGGGAAGTTTTTATAAAGTTTCTGTCAGGCAATGGATAGAGATGGCAATTAGAATTGAGGGAACTAATAAAACTTTTGGAGTACACGCGGCAGGAGTAGTAATTTCTAAAGAACCTCTGGATGAAATTGTGCCTTTGCAAAGAAATAATGATGGCTCGGTGATTACTCAGTATCACATGGAAGATATAGAATCCCTTGGTTTGTTGAAGATGGATTTTTTGGGATTGAAAAATTTAACTATTATTCAGAATACTGCCAACTTAATTAAGAAAAATCATAATATTCCTCTAGTTCCAGACGAGTTACCCGCTAATGAAAGAAAGGCAATGGAAATTTTGGCAAGAGGCAAGATTAAGAAAATGCCAGGTGATGTGAAAGAAACATACGACTTGATTAAATCTGGAGATTTGGAAGGAGTATTTCAATTGGAATCTTCTGGCATGGTAGATGTGGTGAAAAAATTGAAGCCTACTTCTATTGAAGATATTTCTTCTATCTTGGCTTTGTATCGTCCCGGACCTTTAGATGCGGGTTTAATTCCGAAGTTTATTGATCGGAAACATGGACGGGAGAAAATTGAATATCAAGATCCAAAGTTAGAGCCGATTTTGCAAGAAACTTATGGAGTTTTGTGTTTGCCAAAGGGAACTTTAATCGATAAACCAGATGGTTCGAGAGTGGCAATCGAAAATGTTAAGAGTGGAGAGGTAATTTTAACTTCTGATGGGAGGAAAGTTTGGGAGGCAAAAGTTGCTAAACAGTGGCGGAGTGGTGTTAAGGAAATATTGAAGATTACTTTGTCTAGCGGGACGGTAATTTATTCAGGAAAAAACCATCGCTTTTTAACTCCGGAAGGAGATAAGTTTGCCTGGGAGTTACAACCTGGGGTGATGGGAGTTAAGAAAGGTCTGATGTATGGTTCTGCGGTTTATGAAAAATGGCAAGTTTCTAGTAATCAGAAAAGACTAGGTCAAAATGAAGCTTATTTCTCAGATAGACAGAAACTAGAAAGTTGGGAAAAATTTAGAGAAAACCATCTACAGATTTCTTCTTTGACTTTGGTAACTCCTTTAGAAAATTTCATTTCTCAAACAGATACTTTGAGTCGGAAAACTCCAGATTTTTCCCCAGAAAAAGCTACCTTATTTAGACCAACTAATTTCTCAGATAAACCTCAGCAGGGAAATGGGGAAAATTCCCGAGAAAATTATCTACAGATTTCCTCTTTTTCTTTGGTAACTCCTTCAGAAAATTCTATCGTTCATACAAATACTTCGATTCGGAAAAATCTGGAGTTTTCCTTGTCAAAACCAACCTTATTCAGACATAAAAATTTCTCAGATTTTTCTTTAGCAACTCCTTCAGAAAATTCTATTTCTCACATAGATACTTCGAGTCGGAAAAATCGGGAATCTTTTCTGTCAAAACCAACCTTATTTAGACAGGCAAATTTCTTAGATAGACTAAAGCCAGAAAATCAGGAAAATTTCCGAGAAAACCATCTACAGATTTTCTCTTGTTCTTTAGCAACTCCTTCGACAGATTCTATTTCTCAGATAGATAGTTGGAGTGGTAAAAATCTGGAGTCTTCCCTGGAAAAAGGTACTTTATTTAAACCGACAAATAGAGTGAAGTGGGAAAATGGGAAAAATTTCCAAGAAAACTATCTACAGATTTCCTCTTTCTATTTAGCAACTCCTTCAGAAAATTCTATTTCTCAGACAGATACTTCGAGTCGGAAAAATCTAGAGTTTTCCCTGGAAAAAGGTACTTTATTTAAACCGACAAATAGAGTGAAGTGGGAAAATGGGAAAAATTTCCAAGAAAACTATCTACAGATTTCCTCTTTCTATTTAGCAACTCCTTCAGAAAATTCTATTTCTCAGACAGATACTTCGAGTCGGAAAAATCT
>NZ_CEZPJD010000477.1:0-6102 GCF_983059655.1 Okeania sp. | reverse complement strand
TCTTCCTTCCAACCTAATCAAAAATATCTAAAAATACTCCTAAAATTCTATTAATCGGGCTGAAAGGAGCTAAAACACCCCTAACATTATCAGTCAAAGCTGCCCTACCAGAACGACCAACTAAAATCACATCATTATTAAGTAAAGTAGGATTAGTTTCCTCATTAACTTCTGCAGAGAAATCTACTTGTACCTGACGACGAGTAACAGTACCGTTTGGGTTGAGGCGAATAAGTTCTATTTTTTCAGTTTCAGCTCTTCCCTGATTAAAACCCCCTGCCGCCAATAAAGCTTGATTAAGCGTACTATTCGGAACCATAAAAATTATTCCAGGGTTAACAACTTCTCCAATCAGATTAATTTTTAGATTACCAGGAGAAAAACTTGATGCAGTAACTTCCGCCAATTCATCCAAATTAACTTCATCTGCTACTGGCACATAAATAGTATCTCCTGACTCTAAAACTAAGTCCTGGTTTAAATCTCCATTTTGCAGAAGTTGCCAAAGGTCTACTTTAATAATTTGTTCTGTACCAGCACGAGTTAGTCGGCGCACCCTAATTTGTCGAATATCTGCAGATGGAGTAATACCGCCTGCCATTTTAATTGCCTTAGTAACAGTATGTAACTTAGTATTTTGAGCAGATGAAATATTATTATCTGCTTCGGTAGAATCTGAATTTTCTTCTGTAGCTGAAAGTTGACTTTGGTCAATACCTGTTTCTAATATATATGGACCAGGCCGTGCAACTTCTCCCACCACTGCAATGTTGAGAGGTTGAGCATTAGTACCAGCAAAGTTAGCATTTACTAATTGAGCAGACTCTACTGGATTAACTTCAGTAATACTAGGGACAAATAAAGTATCCCCATCCCGCAGAGCAATATCTTGGCGCAAGTTACCCTCTTGCAGTAATTCCCATAAATTAATACTAATGACTTGCTCTGGACTATTGAGTTGGGTACGACGAATTTTGATTTGCCTGACATCTGCTGAAGTGGTCACTCCACCTGCAACCTGTAATGCTTTAGTCACTGTAGGTAATTGAGTCCCACCTTGAACATCCTCCCTTCCATCAACAATAGGAGAAATAATATATGAACCTGGATGTTGGACTTCTCCAGCGATCGCTATTTTTAGTGGACGTGCTGCTACGAGATTGAGATTAACTATAGATATTTGTAGATATTCGCCGTATTTTTCTTGAATTAATTCTTTTGCTTCATCTAAAGTCTTTCCCTCAACTAATACATTACCTACCAATGGCAAGTTAAGAGTCCCATCAATTTGTACTTTATGTTGGCCATTTTTCCCACTGTACTCTGGCATATTGAAGATATCTATTTGAACGCGATCGCCACTACCAAGTGTATATGCTGTTGAGTCTGGTAAAGGAGTTTCTGGTTCTGGGATAGATATTGGTTCTGATGCCGGAGCAAGCAGCGGTGGTTTTGCTTCCGTACCTTGAGGCCAAGGCTCTGTTAGTTTTGGTAAAGTTGAGTTTACTGGCGACATCTGAGATTTTTGAGAGAGGGGTTGAGCTTGTGCAGAATATGCCAATCTCCAGCAACTGCATAATAAAACTATTACTCCATAGCTTAGATTTTTGGATAAAGATTTTATTAGCAAAATGTCATCTTCGCGGTCCCTAGATTTATTTTGCCTCATTGCCTGTTCCCTCCCTATTTTGTTTTACGCCAAATGACCTGATTTTTCCAAGCTACTAATTATATGAGCTACGCTCTCTTCTAATGTTTCTTTATCTGTCTGGCAAGTAATTTCTGGATTTTCTGGTGGCTCGTAAGGGTCGTCAATACCAGTGAAATTTTTGATTTCTCCTGCCCTAGCTCTGGCATATAATCCTTTTACATCACGTTTTTCACATACTTCTAATGGTGCATTTATATAAACTTCTATAAAGTTTTCATCCATTTCCCTTATTTGATTGCGGATTTCTCTGTAGGGACTAATTGCTGCGGTAATTGCTACTACTCCATTACGGCTAAGGAGATGAGCTACAAACCCAATTCTCCGTACATTTATATCTCGGTCTTCTTTACTAAAAGTCAACCCTTTTGATAAGTTTTCTCTAACTATATCCCCATCTAATATCTCTACCTTACTACCTCTTTGTTTTAACTTTTCTGCCACAACCTTACTTATAGTTGTTTTCCCAGCTCCACTTAAGCCTGTAAACCACAAAATGAATCCTTTTTCCATTTTTACTTAGTTTTTGCGAGTTTTGACTAACTCTATATTTTACCAGAATTTTTGAATGAGTAGGTAATACCTGTGTAAGTAAATTTTTTGACAAGAACAAATAAAATTTTAGGCCACCAACCTAATTAATAATTTTATTTACTGAATTTTATTTACTGAATAGGGGCAATATAGACCGGATAATAATGGGTAGATAGTTGAAGCTCCATTTTCATTCTTTCATAATCTGTAGAATTAATTGAGGTTTTAACTTAAAATCCGCTTCTCTTCGTAAACCCACTTTAATATCTTTTTACTTAACCCCTTTTTTTCAGTTCTAGTATTACTTATTTGCCACAGTTTTTGGTAAATATTTTAGTGCTAAAAATCGGTATAAAAGCAAATTAAATTTATCAAATTTTTGCTAAATATCCTGATTTTATGTTCCATGTCCGTATCAGAGAATAGACACTCTCACACGGATAAAACCTATGCAAAATTACACAGCGATTATTTTTTCTTTTTTATTATTACTAGGTAATGCTCCTAGTAGTAAAGCTTTAATCACTGAAAATGAAGTAGCATTATCTTCTACATTTTTCAGAGGTTCTGCTCGAACTAAAACTCATGAAGATCGTGTCAGAAAGAGAAGTATACGAGCTTTTGTAAATACAATTTGTACTTCTGAGCTTGAAAGTGACAAATGTCCTCATCGTGGTAGTGGACGCTGAAGTTCAGAAAAATTTCTCTTGTGATATTAAGTTAGAATCGTTAATTATATCTTTGCTCAAATAGTTTGAGCCCTTGCTTTGACAATCTTATACTCTCTGAAAATTTGTCAAAAATTCTCTTGTTAATTAATGAATGAGAGAATTTTATTTTCAATACCATAGAGTAAGCTGTTGAAAATTTAAACTATATAGCTTCAGACCTTTAACTTTTAACAGAGAACATAAAATCTAAATCGTTTATTAACTTTAGTAGCCATTAGACATCTCCGACAATAAAAAATAAAATCAATTATCGCACAGAAATTATCAATTCTTTTCCTCTACTGCCTACAGCAAAGCTGCCTACTGCCTCTTTTCCGGAGATGTCTATTGATACTACTGCTATAAGCGGGATCGATGGTTCTTTTATATGCTATATTGATATATGATTGATATATCTATAATATCTATAAATGTCAGTCAAAAATACACAGGGTGTCAAAATCTACTAACATAACAAACTATTTGTACGCTTAATTTGCGTGCTTGCTCTTACGCCAAATCCAAAAAGTCTCAAAGATGTATATTTGTTTGGTACAAGAGTTGTATTTTGCTGACTTTCTGTTGTTTAAGTATCATCATAGTTAGCATATTTTTAATTTTTAATAGAGGATGATACTATGCCTCTTATGTTTTTGTTATTTTGGGGATTGTAATGAAAAATGATACCGATCTAAATGATACCGAGCTGATTAATAGCCTTAGCCCCAGTGCTATGGATCAGATTATGTTATATCTGGCGTTTAGTGCCATGAGGACGAGCGGGCATCGTCATGGAGCTTTCTTGGATGCGGCTGCAACTGCGGCTAAATGTGCGATTTATATGACCTATATTGAACAGAATCAAAATCTGCGCATGACAGGACATCTGCATCATATAGAACCTAAACGGGTTAAAGTGATTGTGCAAGAAGTAGAAGAAGCACTCACTAAAGGTAAACTTCTAAAAATGTTGGGTTCTCAAGAACCTCGCTATTTGATTCAGTTTCCCTATGTATGGCTAGAACAGTATCCTTGGAATCCAGGACAATCAAGGGTTCCTGGTAACAATCTTACTGCTGAGGAAAAGCGATATACTGAAACTAAACTGCCCCCTAATATGCCTGATGCCAAATTGATTAATTCTTTTCAGTTTATGGAATTAATTGAGTTTTTACACAGACGGTCTCAGGAAGATTTACCAGCAGAACGCCGAATGCCTCTGAGTGAAGCTTTAGCAGAACATATTAAACGTCGCTTGATTTATTCTGGTACGGTTACTAAGATAGATTCTCCTTGGGGAATGCCTTTTTATGCCTTGACTCGTTCTTCTTATTCCCCAGAAGATGATGAGGAACGCACTTATATCATGGTCGAGGATACAGCTCGCTATTTTCGTATGATGAGGGATTGGGCAGAACAAAACAATAAGGTAATGCGTATTTTGGAGGAGTTTGATATTTCTCCAGATCGCTATGAGCAAGCTAAAGAAGAGTTAGACGAAATCATTAGACATTGGGCAGACCGTTATCATCAAACAGACGGAAAACAAATGATAGTACAGATGGTTTTTGGCCCCAAGGATGATTAGTCTAATTACTTTTCAACAATTAATAATTAACAATTAATAATTACTTCTTCTGTAATAGAAGAATTGACTAAAACGGTTTTTTTTCTTTTTTATCCATTAGTTAATTGATCGGTTTTATACCTTAATTTTTCGGTAAACTTCGCTCATTGAGGAGTTAGAAGTTATTCTAGCTCCTGATTGAATTGAATTTTCAACAATTAATAATTTTGATCTGATATGGAATCAGGTTATACAATATACGTTTATAATTCTATCCGCACTTCAACATTAGACATCTCCTCCAAAACAAAGAGTAGGCACTAGGCAGTAGATGGGGAAGGATTAATAATTTCTTTGTGATAATTGATTTGATTTTTTACGATCAGAGATGTCTATTTAATCTCACCATTTCCCCATCCCCCCATCTCTCTCAATTATAGAACCCATTTGAGATCTATATAATAGACCTCTCCGGAAAAGAGGGAGTAGGGAGTAGGGAGTAGGGGAAAATAATTGATGATTTATGCGTATGGGATTGATTTAATTTTTGACGATCGCCAGATGTCTAATTATGGTAGTCAAGTCTTTTCGTGTATCAATGAGTGAGGAAAAATCTGAAAAAGGAGTGTTGAATTTTTTGTATTATCTATCCCCACATCTTCCCTCTTCACTTTTTCCCTCTTAATCTCCTGTCTCCAGTGTAGCTGTCTCCTGACTCAAGGCTAAAAAAACGCGCATATTTATCAAGATACGATCGGAGGTTCTATATAATCTGAATTGCCTGTAGATTTATAGTACTTGGGAGAAAGGAGAAAGGAAGGATGAGAGTGGGAAAAATCTTAGGATATTGCAGTATTCGATCTTTATTTTGCATTGTAGTCATTTCAAATAAGAATGAAACCCTCATTTGACAAGAAACCATTGTCTGAATCTAAACTGAAATGACTATAAATAAAATTAGATCGGCAAAATATAAATTCTACTGCGGTTTTTCATTTTATTAAGCTTCTAGGCAGAGCCACAGACTTAACTCCAAAATACACTAAATTTTACTTTTAAGCAATAAAGGCTGTATTGTTTACCTATCAATATTTTCAGCTTTTTCTAGAGGGGTAGGAAATAGAGGTACGAGCTGTGCTATCGCATCTTTTTTCGCCCTAATTTACACCCGAAAAAGGTATGTTGAACTAATTTAGCTAATTTGATTTTAAATAACTAATCCTTAACTTAATTTTTTATAATTTTTAATTATTTGAGTATTTGTAGCTACCGATCTAAGACATAGACAAGTTTAACCTACATTCAGCACGACAAAACGTAGTATAAAGGGCAAGTAGTCAATAGCCAGTAGTCAGTAGTCAGTAGGGAATGATGTGCAGCTTATATGTGGCGTGTGCGCGAGTATTTATGCTTAATATTTTCCTGATAATTTGACTCTTGAAAAAGGTCAATGACGATAATTTATACAGTATAAATACTTGCCAAATTCGGAATTTATATAGTCATTCTGGTTTAGATTGAGACGAGATTTTCTTACTGTGAAAGGGTTTTAGCTGAAAAAGTGTTCCATTCTTTTTCAGAAT